>CANOGI010000012.1 GCA_947565475.1 uncultured Eubacteriaceae bacterium | reverse complement strand
GTCTGATTTAACGGAGAATTTATAAGCTCCCTCGCCTTTTTCTTTCATAATGTCCCTAAAATCATAAGTCCCCCTTATCGTTTCCCATTCAGTGGAAACGCTGATAGCCTGTTCTGTTGTAATATCAGCATCGTCCTTATAAAGCCTGATATGATAAGAATAAACCTTTGTCTCAAAAGGGTCTGTTTCCGGAAGCTTCCATACGCCCACACCGTTATCAGTCCAGCTAACCATATTATCGCCAAGTACCCACTCATCGTAATTATAGGTATAATCTCCGGCGTATACTGTCTGCGAAACAAGTAGTAATACTAAAACCGCCGTTAAAAAAACTATATTTTTCATAAAAACCAGTCCTTTCATATTCAAAAAAATCTTGGGGAATAAATTCCCCAAGATTCTGCAGAGCGATTTTACAGTTTTAAAGCTCGCTCAACAACATTCTCAACAGTAAATCCGTATTTCTCAAAAAGTTTAGCGTAAGGCCCTGACTCACCGTAGCCCTCCATACAAATAATATCTCCGTCAAGACCGATATATTTGTGCCAGCCGAAATCGGACGCCGCCTCAACAGCGAGACGTTTAGTAACTTTTTTCGGAAGAACGCTTTCCTTATATTCTTCGCTCTGCTCCTCAAAAAGCTCAAATGAAGGCATACTAACGACTCTGGCGTCAACGCCTTTTTCTTTAAGCTTGTCATAAGCCTCGTAAATAAGACCAACTTCAGAACCAGAAGCCATTAAAATAACGTCAGGAACATCTTTCTCGGAATCTCTTAATATATAAGCGCCTTTAAGGGCGTTTTTACCTGTTTCCTTTAAAAGTTTTGTTTTTTGTCTTGTAAACACGAGACCCATAGGAGCGTCTTTTCTTGTAAGAGCGGCGTACCATCCTGCGGCGGTCTCATTTGTGTCGCAAGGCCTGAAAACAATATAGTTAGGAATACTTCTCAAAGCGGCAAGCTGTTCGATAGGCTGATGAGTTGGGCCGTCCTCTCCAACTCCGATACTGTCGTGAGTAAGAACGCTTACAACAGGTAGCTTCATAATAGCTGAAAGCCTTAAAGACGGTTTCATATAATCGCAGAATACGAAAAATCCAGCGATATAAGGTTTAAGACCGCCATGAACCATAATACCGTTCGCGATAGCCGTCATGGCATGCTCTCTTATACCGAAATGGAAATTTGAGCCGTCTGGCGTTTCCTTAGAGAAATACTCTCTTCCTTTCATAACCGTCATATTTGACGGTGAAAGGTCGGCGGAACCTCCGAAAAGATTCGGAACAAACTTCGCGGCTTTGTTAAGCACAATCTCAGAAGATTGTCTTGTCGCCTTATCCTCTGTATAAGTCCAAAAATCCTCATCATCGTAAAGAGCTTTGGCGAAATCGTTTTCCTGCCATTTTTTCCACTCATCAGCGAGTTCAGGATACTTGCTTTTATATTCTGTAAAAAGTTTATTCCAATTCTCTTCTTTGGCTTTTAAAGATTTTTTGATATTTGATATCTCTTCTTTAACCTCGTCGGGAACAAAAAATTCCTCTTCATAAGGCCAGCCGAGATTTTCCTTTGTAAGCTTAATTTCCTCAGCACCCAAAGGAGCCCCGTGAGCGGACGGTTTTCCCGCTTTGTTTGGAGAGCCGTATCCTATAATCGTTTTAACCTCGATTAAAGACGGCTTGTCCGTAACGGATTTAGCCTCCTCAATAGCTTTTCCAATAGCGGCTGTGTCATTTCCGTCCAAAACTTTCTGAACGTGCCAGCCATATGCCTTAAATCTGTCTCCGACATTCTCTCTGAAAGCTATGTCCGTGCTTCCCTCTATTGTAATATTGTTGGAGTCATAGAATAAAATAAGTTTTCCAAGACCTAAAGTTCCGGCTAATGACGCCGCTTCGGCGGAAACTCCCTCCATCATACAGCCGTCTCCGCATAAAGCGTATGTATAGTGGTCAACGATTTTAATGTCGTCCTTATTAAATTTCGCCGCGAGATGACTTTCAGCGATAGCCATGCCGACAGCGTTAGCGATACCCTGTCCCAAAGGTCCAGTTGTTATCTCGACGCCTTTTGTATGACCATATTCAGGATGTCCCGGAGTCATAGAGCCGAATTGTCTGAAATTTTTAAGATCGTCAATAGTCAAGCCGTATCCAAAAAGATGCAGTAACGAATATATAAGCATTGAGCCGTGTCCCGCTGACAATACAAAACGGTCTCTGTCGGCCCAATCGGGATTTTCAGGGTTATGCTTTAAAAATTTTGACCAAAGAGTATAAGCGATAGGAGCGGAACCCATAGTAATTCCCGGATGTCCTGATTTAGCTTTCTCAATAGCCTCCGCGCTTAAAAGTCTTATTGTGTTAATGGCCATTTGTTCGGTATTCATAAAAAATCCTCCTGTAATTTAATTGATTTTTAAGGAAACGTTAATTTGTTTAAAAACGTTATAACGTTATAAATTTAACCGGCTGAGGAAGTCCCCTATTTTTAAAAGGGGCGCTTACTCTTAATCTTAAAGTATTTTTGGGGATAAAAACACTCATAGTCTCTGACTCATCAAAAGCGTCTGAAATTGTTTCCGATACTTAAACAATCAGCGCCCATTAACTCACCAAAATATTTTTATAGTAAGTCGCGAAATTTTTAGCGCGAAACAATAAAAAAACTCATTGATACTCCAATTTTTATTAAATCTTGACTATTCATTTTTTTATTGTTTCGCTATAGGCTGAAATCTTTATAAAGTCTAAAAAACAGCGTCTTGAAATATATTTTAATTCCTAAAAAACTATTTAGGCACGCTTTCCCAATCTTTTAAGAATCTTTCAATACCGTTGTCGGTAAGCGGATGTTTGCTCATCTGAATAATCACGTTATATGGAATTGTGGCGATATGAGCACCGGCTCTAGCGGCGTTTATAACATGCAAAGGATTTCTTACGCTCGCGGCGATAACCTCTGTTTGGATTTTATGAATATTAAATATATCCACAATTTCCTCAATAAGTAAAATACCGTCGTGACCTATGTCGTCAAGTCTTCCTAAAAACGGACTCACAAAAGTAGCGCCCGCTCTCGCCGCCATTAAAGCCTGAGCGGCGTTGAAAATAAGTGTAACGTTCGTCTTTATCCCCTCTGAGGACAAAATTTTAACCGCTTTAAGTCCCTCTAAAGTCATAGGAACTTTAATAACGATATTTTTGTGGATTTTTGAGAGCTCTCTCGCCTCTTTAACCATTCCTTCGTGTTTTGTGTCTATAACCTCAGCGCTGATCGGCCCGTCAACGATAGAAGTTATTTCTTTAACAACGTCGATAAAATTTCTACCCTCTTTCGCTATAAGGGACGGATTTGTGGTAACGCCGCAGATAATCCCCAGGTCGTTAGCTTCGCGTATGTAATCCACATTAGCCGTATCAATAAAAAGTTTCATAAAAATCTCTCCTATCCGATATATTTTTGTTACAAATAAATTTTACCACATATTCATTAAAATTTGTAGGCTTTTTTTATAAAATATGAAAAATTATCAGACTTTTTCTAAATTTCCAAATTAACGCCAAACGCCATTTAAAAGTTTTTCTGAACCACAATAAATGTGATATAATTTTAAAATAAAAAAATCTATAAATTATGTAATATTTAAAAACAAAATTTGTGGTTTTTTAATAGCTTTTATAAAAACACAAAATATATTTTGTATGAAAACGAACAGAGGTATTTATTTATGAATAGTTTTATAATTTTTTTACACTCGTAATAAGCTTTGGGATTGGGGAAAATAAATTTTATTTTTTCACAGCCCCCCATAACAAAAAACTTATAGTTAATAAACTTAAGGAAACAAATCAAATCATAACAAATGAAACGCTTGTTTTTTATAAAATTATTTAGTATAATAAAATATAAGTTCCAATATTAAGTAATATATTTTTTTGAAACCACACAATTACGGCAATTCTATTAAATAAAACTTGTTTTCTTTAATAGCTTAGCGAAAATCACCTTATTTTTTAGATGTTAAAAACGCTAAAAAGTCATTTAGGGAAACACCGACAAATTAAAAATAAAAATAATTTTAGCGAAAGCGGGCGAATAGTCAGCGCTTTTGCCGCACAAAAGTCGGCTAAAATCCGCCCGCGCATCTTTGCGGCACCTATTTAACATAAGTGTGGGATTTTTCCACTTAGACGAAAACGCTTTTTCGTTAGAAGCGTATTTTTTCGTAAAATTATTTTTATTTTCTCTTTGTGTAGTGCTTTCTTAGAAGTTTTTACAAAGTAATTTTTTTAATTTCTGCCAAACCGCCGTAAAGTTTTGAAAAATGTTTAAAATATAAAAAATTTATTTATTGGAGAATTATGTTTATGGCAAAAAATTTCAAATTCACATTTTATAACATTGTAATGGTTATATTTTTGTTATACGGAATAGGCTTGTTTATTTTCGGCGGTTATCAAGTGGGAAATCTCATGGTATTAATGATAGGCGTGGTTTTAGCGTTTTTTTATTTTTGTGATAGAAAAAATATTCACAATAAATTTATAACTTTTTTAAAAATAGCCGTGGCAGTCGGTATCTTAATAACGCTTTCGCTTGTAATTTTTATAACCTTTTCTTATGGTGTCCCTGTCTCCGATAAAAAAGAAGACGCGGTAATAGTATTAGGATGCGGGCTTAACGGCTCAGAAGTTTCCGATACATTAAGAGAACGTTTAAACTCATGCATCGAATACTCAAAAGAAAACCCTGACGCCGTAATAGTGGTAAGTGGCGGACAAGGTTTTACCGAGGAAGTAACGGAGGCGTACGCCATGAAAAAATATCTTATTGATAACGGCGTGAGTGAGGAAAAAATACTTGAGGAACCTGCCTCAAGCTCCACTTATGAGAATTTTGTAAATTCCAAAAAAATACTCGATAATTATTTTAAAAATAAAAATCCCAATTACAAAACAGCGTTTATAACAAACAGATTTCATTGTTACAGGGCTTATAATCTCGCCAAAAACGCGGGAATAAACGTATCCTGCTTTTACGCCCCTGACGAATGGAAATCCGCCATCCCGTCATATTTAAGGGAAAGCCTGGCGGTTATAAAACTGTGGGTATTAGGAATATAAATTATAATCGGCAATCTCACAATATAAAAACAAATCAGGAGAGAGAATAATGGCGGCTTATGATAGTTTTTCAAAAGTATACGATAAATTTATGTCGGACACACCTTATGACGACTGGGTAAACTATATAAAAGAAATCTGGGAAAAATACGCTCTCTCGCCAAAACTTATCGCCGAGCTTGGTTGCGGAACGGGAAATATAACGCAGAGGCTTGCCGATATGGGATATGACATGATAGGGATAGACTCCTCCGAAAATATGCTTTCAAAGGCGAGAGAGAAAGCGGGAAAAAATAAAACCGATATTTTATATTTAAATCAAGATATGAGATATTTTGAGCTGTATGGAACAGTCGACTGTATTATAAGCCTCTGCGACAGTATAAATTATATAACGGAATATGACGACCTGTTAAAAGTCTTTAAACTTGTAAATAACTATCTTGAACCTAAAGGCTTATTCATATTCGACCTTAACACCATATATAAATTTAAAAATATTTTAGGACAAAATAGCTTTTCTCAAACAGATGAGTTTTCCGCCTGCACATGGGAAAATTACTTTGACGAAAATGAGAGTATAAACGAGTATTACACTAATTTTTTTATAAAAGATGAGAAAACAGGACTTTATGAACGGTTTGAGGAAGAACATTACGAAAAAGGGTATACGGTTTTGGAAATAAAAAGAGTTATTGAGAAATCCGGACTTGAGTTTTTGGCGGTGTTTGACGAAATGACATTTTCACCGCCGAAAGAAGACAGCGAGAGAATATTTTTCGTGGCGAGAGAAAAACAAAAATAATTTATCGCGTCTATACGCTGAGCGGGAACTCGCCGGACAAAAGATATTTATAATTAAGCGAAAAACAAAATGTTTTCCCGACGTTTTGTCTTGACGATAAAAATATTATCTGTTATATTCTTCCTCATACAAAAAGATATAACAATAGGAGATGAAAATAAAATGGATTACATTTTAAGAGCGACCGCCGGAAACGGAAGCGTGAGAGCGTTTGCCGCTAAAACAAAAGAAACGGTAAACACATCATTTTTAACCCATAAAACTTCACCCGTGATGACGGCGGCCTTAGGTAGAACGTTAACAGCGGGCTCGCTTATGGGCTGTATGCTAAAAGATGATAAAGACATATTGACAATAAACATAAAGGGAAACGGTCCCGGCGGAGGAATAATAGTCACAGCGAATAATAAAGTTGAAGTAAAGGGTTATTGTTTTAATAATTTAGTCGATATTCCTTTAAAACCAAACGGAAAGCTTGACGTATCGGGAGCTTTGGGCGACGGAAGCTTTACCGTAATAAAAGATTTAGGTTTAAAAGAGCCTTATGTCGGGCAAATTCCTCTTGTCTCGGGAGAGATAGCCGAGGACTTGACTTATTACTTCGCCACCTCCGAGCAGATTCCGTCGGCGGTTGCCTTAGGAGTTCTTGTTGACAGAGACTATACTGTAAAACAGGCGGGAGGTTTTATAATACAAATTATGCCAGACGCAGACGATGAGGTTATTTCCGAAATAGAAAAAAAAATACAGGAAATGAAATCAATAACCGCTATGTTTGAGGCAGGTTATGAACCTTCTGATATTTTAAATGACCTTTTAGGAAATTTTAATCTTAATATACTTGATAAAATCCCCGTAAGCTTTCACTGCGGATGTTCAAAAGAAAGGGTTGAAAAAGCCCTTTTAAGCGTGGGAAAAGCGGAACTTGACGATATTATCGAAAATGACAAAAAAGCCGTGCTTCATTGTCATTTTTGTAATACCGACTACGAGTTCGACGAGGATTATTTAAAAAAGCTTAGAGATTTAGTTGAGTAACCAGAAAATAAAAATTTAAAAATGTTTAAGTATACTAAATACAAATGTTAAAGGCGCCAAAACCTTTTCCTCAAGCCGGTTAAAATAAAAATATTTTAAAGTAAAAATGGAGTTGATAATAATGGCCAAAAATAAAAGAAAAGATTATTCTGGAATTATCGCTATTATAATAGTCGTTTTAATTCTTTTGACAGGAGCTTTTATGGTTCTTCCTATGCTTAAAGACGAAATGACCATAATAGATAAGCCCGAGGTCACCGTTTCCGTAGGAACGGAAAACCCTATGTATTACACAGCTAAAATGAGTTTTGAGGGCAATGTTGATAAATTAAAGAAAATAAGCGACGAGGAATACAAAGAACTTGTTTCCGAAGCTTTAAACGATATAGGAGAGGAAAATTTATCAGGTCCTGACGGGACCGATTACGTAAAAGAAAAAGTAAAAGAAAAGCTTATGGAAAAATTAAAAACAAATAGCTCAGATGATTTTGAGATAACCTCCGTGTTCATTGATAAGTTCGTCGGAAACGGCTACGCTCCCGCTCCAAAGAAAGAGGGCCCCAGCGGAAAAGACGTGGCTGATATGTTTAAAACAAATAAAAATAAGAGCAAATAAAATTTAAATTTATAATAAACTTATAAATAAAAGGAAACCTTATGAACTACAAAATTTTGGAATTGTTAAAAGCGAATGATACATTTGTCTCAGGCGAGGAAATCGGGAAAATTTTCAATATATCCAGAAGCGCCGTATGGAAGAACATACTAAAACTTAAAGAGCTCGGCTATGATATAACATCCGTAACAAAAAAAGGATATTTTCTAAACGGCTCTTCAGATGTTTTAAACGATTATGAGATAAAAAACTCTCTCACAACAGAGACTTTCGGTAAAAATTTTTTATGCTTAGAAGAGACAGACTCAACAAATGAGGAAGCGAAACGTCAGGCCCAAAACAATATTCCCGAGGGCTTTCTTATAACGGCAAAAAGGCAGACTAAAGGAAAAGGCAGACTTGGAAACAGCTGGAGTCACTCACAAAATTCAGCTCTCGCCTTTTCCATTGTGTTAAAACCACCTTTAATTCCTACCGACATAACTCCTTTAACGCTGATAACAGGGTTATCGGTGTGCGAGGCTTTCAGAAAAATCGGCGTACCCGCTTATGTAAAATGGCCTAACGATATAATAATAAATGGTAAAAAAGCCGTTGGAATTTTGACAGAGATAAGCTGTGAGATAGAAAAAATAAGCTACGTCGTAATAGGAATAGGCGTAAATATAAATCAATCATCTTTTGACGATGAACTTAAAGAAAGAGCCACGTCTCTTTTTATGGAAACCGGCAGAATTTTTAAGAGAACCGATATTTTAAACGCCATACTTAACGAGCTTGAGAAAAATTACTATGAATTTATACGGACAAGCGGTTTTAAAGGATTTATCGAAAAATACGAAAGCCTTTGCCTTAATATCGGAAAAAATGTAAAAGCCGTTTCAAAAGTTAAAGATATTTCAGGAATCGCCGTTGGAATATCCCAAAAAGGCGAGCTTATTGTGAAAAATGAGAATACTGACGCTCTTTCTTTTGTTTCCGGAGAATTTTCCGTAAGGCTTCAGGACGGGAAATATATATAACATAGTGTTGTCAAAACTATTTGAATTTTTGTATAACAAAAATTTTTGCAACCTACGGCGAAAGAATTCGCCTTTGTATTTAGAGTGAGATTGCACTCCCCTTGAATGCAAGAGTAAGTACCCCCGCTTAAAAAGCAGGGAACTTCCTCTGTCTATTAAACCCTTACTCCCCTATATAAGTCATATATCATTTTACTAAAAATCAGCACAAAAAAAATAACTATTTGCTTTATATAAAGACAACTTCACAAATAAAAAAAGGAAATCAGCTTATGAAAAAAATTGTATTAAGCGCGGCGTCGTGCTATAACAAAAAGTATTATATAAATCCTGATATGGAGAAAAATCTTCCCTCCCAAATAAAAGAGGAAATAAAAGCACTTGTCGCCTCAATGGCTGAGAAACTCCACTGTATATTTACTCTTGGCTTTTATGAAAACGGGGATATATATATCGAGACATCAAGCGTGGAAAACGATTTTGATTTTGACGAGATAGGAGCTAAACTGGAAACTGAAAAAATAAAAAAAGAAAAATCTGAGCTTTTAGACTCTCTTAACTTATGGTTTAAAGTAACTCATAATAAATAAGTTTCTCTAATGAAAGTGAGAATACCTAAGATGAATATAGGAAATTTAACCCTTAAAAACAATATATTCTTAGCGCCTATGGCGGGTGTAACCGACATTGTGTTCAGAATGATATGCAAGGAGTACGGTTGTGGGCTCGTTTACTCCGAAATGATAAGCGCTAAGGGAATTTCACATAACAATAAAAACACAAAAGAAATGCTTGAAATATCAGAAAAAGAAAGACCCTGCGCGATACAGCTTTTCGGAAGCGACCCCAAAATTCTGGCGGACACGGCGAGAGAAGTTGAAAAGCACGCCGATATAATCGATATAAATATGGGGTGTCCCGCCCCGAAAATAGTAAAAAATAACGAAGGTTCAGCGCTTATGAAAAATCCCGAACTTATAGGAAAAATTATAAAAAGCGTATCTTCCGCCGTTGAAAAACCCGTAACCGTAAAATTCAGAAAAGGATTTGACAATACTACCATAAACGCCCCTGAAATCGCCGAGATAGCGGAGAAAAACGGAGCGGCGGCCGTAGCCGTTCACGGGAGGACGAGAGAACAATATTATAGCGGTGAGGCGGATTGGGATATAATAAAAGAAGTAAAAAAACGAGTCCGGATTCCCGTTATAGGAAACGGCGACGTTGACAGCCCCGAAAAAGCCAAAGCCCTTTTTGACTATACAGGCTGCGACGCTGTAATGATAGGCAGAGGGGCCGAAGGAAACCCATGGATTTTCAGGCGGGCGGTTCATTATATAAATACAGGTGAAATACTCCCTGAACCGACAGTCAATGAAAAACTCACCCTCGCTTTAAAACATCTTCATATGCTCGTAAAATATAAGGGAGAGTATATAGGGGTTCGTGAAATGCGCCGTCATTTGGGAAAATATATAAAAGGTATGCCCCATTGCGCCGAGGCCCGTTTTCATATAAATAAAGCTAAAACCCAAAAAGAGATGTCTGACTTTGTTGAGTCTCTTTTTAATACGAGACAATAAAAAATCTTGTAATATATAAAGTATAGTTTACTTGTTTATTCTTTTATTGTTTCTTTATAATTTATCAAATAACAAACTTCTTTCAAAATTATGTAATGACGGCGGGTCATTTGCCCCGTCGGTAAAACAGCGTCAGGAGGATTAACAATGATAAAAAAAATAAATCTCTGGGATGGAGAAATCCCTTTTTTCAATGAGGAATACAACACAGTGGAAAATTTAAACGCACCCGTAATAACAGCTTATACGATAGACGGCGGAACCCCTCATTCCTGTGTGGTCATAGTTCCCGGAGGAGGATATACCCACAGAGCTGAACACGAGGGAGAGCCTATAGCGAAATGGCTTAATGAGAGAGGAATAAGCGCTTTTGTCGTAAATTACCGGGTTGAGCCTTACTCATATCCCGCTCCTGTTGTCGATGTAAAAAGAGCATTGAAATATGTAAGATTTCATTCTGATAAGTTTAATATAAATCCTGATAAAATCGGAATTATGGGATTTTCGGCAGGCGCTCACGCGGCGTGTTTGGCGACGGAATATTTTGACGAAGAGGAATTTCCCCCCATAGATGAGATAGATAGAACCTCCGCTAAACCAAACGCCTGTATACTGTGTTATCCCGTTATCACAATGGACGATGAGTTTTGTCATCAAGGCTCAAAAGAAAGAATCGCCTGCAAAAATCCCGACCTTTATGAAAAATTATCCTGTGAGAAACACGTGCGGGATGATATGCCTCCCGTATTTATATGGCATACTTTTGAGGATAAAAGTGTTCCCGTAAGAAACTCTCTTGAGATGGCTCTCGCGTTAAATGAAAAGGGGCTTCCCTTTGAGCTTCACGTTTACCCAAAAGGTAGACACGGTTTAGGTATTGTAAAATGCGTGGACGTCGAGGGAACAAACAAATGGACTGAAAGTTTTGAGAATTGGCTTAATAGGACTTTAATATAAAATAGTAACCGACGACGAAAGTATTCGCCTTTATATTCAGATTGAGGCTGGTCGCGAAACTTCGTTTTACTGCCTGCCCTTGCAACCTGGCTTGCGCTCCCCCTAAACACAAGAGGAAGTTTTCCCGCTTAAAAAGCTGGGGACTTCCTCTGTAGGTTAAACATAACTTGTTATAAAAAATAAAAAAACAGCCCCCTCCGAATTATCTTCTGTTGGAGGGGGCTGTTCAATTACTCTATTCCGTTATAATCTCCACTCCCGTTTCCGTGACCAAAACTGTATGCTCCCATTGAGCGGAAAGCTTGCCGTCCTTTGTCACCACTGTCCAGCCGTCGTCTAAGACCTCACACTCAAACGTACCTTGATTAATCATAGGCTCCACTGTAAACACCATACCAGGAACCATAATCATTGATTTCCTGTCTGTCCTGAAATGCTCGACAATAGGCTCGTTGTGAAACTCAAGTCCAACACCGTGCCCGCTTAAAGCTCTGATAATAGAATATCCCTCTCTGTCGGTAATCTCATTTATCGCGTTTCCTATCTCCGACACAGGGGTATAAGGTTTTACCGCTTTAATTCCGGCAAACATACATTCTTTTGTAACCTCCACAAGTCTTTTCGCCTCGTCTAAGACATCGCCTATCAAATACATTCTGCTCATATCAGAGTAATACCCGTTTAAAATCGTCGTAACGTCAACGTTTAAAATATCCCCGCTTTTAAGTACCGTACCGTCTGGTATACCGTGGCAAACAACGTTGTTTAAAGAAGTGCACACGCTTTTTGGAAATCCCTCATAGTTAAGGGGAGCGGGATAAGCTCCGGCGTCAACGGTCATTTTGTGTACAAATTTGTTAATATCCTCTGTTGTGATTCCCTCTTTTATAAATTTGTCAAGTTCATCCATAATTTTAACCGATAATTTAGCGCTCTCCCTTATCCCATCTATTTGCTCTGGTTTTAGAATAAGACTTTTGTCAGGTATAATATATCCCTTAGAATAGTAATCTCCTAAATTTCTCTCGTCACTTCTCTCGTGGCAGACTTTGTACTTTTTTCCGCTTCCGCACCAGCATTTATCATTTCTTGATATTTTAAACATATTTGTTTAGCCTCTTTTCTGTAAAATTCAATAACATCGGAAAATTTCTCTCCGTTTAAATAATCCTGCCCCTTTTGGCTTAATATATAATTTCCCTTTCCGATTCTGTAAAACCAGCCGTAAAAATTATTATACATAATAGACGTAGCGTTTTTGTCGCATCCAAGTTCTTTAAGAAAAGAACCTCCGCTTTTTATAAGTATCTCAAGAAAACAAGCGATTTGTATTGACTTCTCTCTATACGCCGTCAGTATTTTTGTCTTACTTTTTCCGCCTTTGTTAAAATCACCTGTTCTTCCGTTAAATTCCTTTAAAACAATGCTCTTTCTTCCGCTTATTCTTTTTATAAATCTCTCCGGGTCAGGTTCAGACACAGTCTGCACCATTGTCCGCTTTTCCCCGAAACTTACCACGATAAGACCTATATTAAGCTTATTTAAAAGCTCTCTCATAGCGAAAACTTCTTTTCTCTTAAAATTTTTTGGCCTCGGTATGGCGACGTATACATAATCCGTAATCTTCTGCCTGTCAATAGCCTGATAGACAAGCTTTAAATTAAAATTCCTTTTAAGCTCCACAACAAGCAGAATATCACCTTTTACACCCGCTATATCACAATTTTTAACCTCTCCTTTAATTTGAAAACCTTTATTCTCAAAATATTTTTTTACGGGTATATAAAGCTCCTCCTCAAGTATACTCATATCATCCACCCATATATTCCTCAATATCGGAAATTTCTTTAATAATATCCTTTGAGAGCACCTCACCACCGTCTTCAGTCACAAGAACATCATCCTCTATTCTTATTCCTATGCCCTCTTTCTCAATGTAAAGGCCCGGTTCAACAGTCATCACCATGCCCGCTTCCAAAATACCCTCCCTGTATCTTCCCGCGTCGTGAGTCTCAAGTCCCAAAGTGTGGCTTACATTGTGATAGTAGTATTCTGAAACGTCATCTATAGTGCCGTTCGTCCCGATAAGGCCAATTTTTTTAAGCTCACTTAGATAAAACTCTTTTAAAGACTCGTTAAGACTTTTAAATGGCACACCCGGCTTTATGCTCTCAATAATCAGCTTTTGCCCTCTGAGCACAATATCATAAATAACCTTCTGCCTTTCGGTAAACTTTCCGTTTACAGGAAAAGTTCTCGTAATATCTCCGTTATAATACTCAAACTGAGCGCCAGCGTCTACTAAAATCAAATCATTTTCTCCGGTTACACACCTATTTTCAGAATAATGCAAAACTGTGGCGTTTTTTCCGGAAGCGGCGATAGTTTTAAAAGCGAAATCCCCCGCCCCTCCTTTTTTAACAGCAAAATCAAAATACGCCTCAATCTCATATTCAAACATTCCCGCTTTGGCGTTTTTCATCATTAACAAAAGCCCGTCTTTTGTAATGTCAATAGCCTTTCTTATTCTCTCAATCTCATAAGGTGATTTTATCTTCCTTAAATCGGCGAAAAAATCATAGCAGTTTTTCACAATAATATAAGGATAATTTTCCTTTATTTTTCGGGCGAAATCAAGAGCCGGCGTAAAATTATTCATTTCCCTGTTTTCCAAATCAAGATAAATATTCTCTATCCTTTTTGAGAAAACGACCTCTGAAAAATTCCTCTCAAACTCGTCAATAAATTTTATTTCCGAAACACCCGATTTATTTTTCGCCTCTTCTTTCCCGACTACCTCCCCCGTCCATTTAGCCAAAACAGGGTCTCGCCTCTCCAAAAATAAATATTCAAAAAACTCGCCCTCAGCTTTATACGCCATATAAATTAAATTCTGTCCGTCAAGCCCCGTAAAATAATAAAAATTTCTGTCAGGAGAAAAAGGGTATTTCTCATCTCCCCTTTTTACCGGAGCGCTTCCCGCGAATAATACGACAGCCTCCTTATTTTCTATCATCTCCGAAATTCTTTTTCTATTTCCTCGAAAAAAATCACTCAAAAAACTTCCTCCTTTGAAATTTATGGAAACACCGCACAGAGAGGAAATAAAAATAATTTTACGAAAAGATACGCTTCTAATGAAAAAGCGTTTTAGTTTAAGTGGGATTAAAAATCCCACACTTCCGCTAAATAGGTTCCGCAAAGATGTGCGGGCGGCTTTTAGCCGACTTTCGCGTAGCAAAAGCACTGACTATCCGCACGCTTTCGCTAAAATTATTTTTACTTTGAATTATGCGGTTTTTCCCTATAAGGGTTTCTTTAAATTATATTACAATTAAGCGTATATTTCAAGTTTTTAATTTAACATATACGATTGTATAAACCTTTTGGAGATTTTCTATTTCAATTTATAGTAATTGGCTTCTTCTTACAAAAAATATTGACATTCCCTTTTATGTGGGATATAATTTTAAAGAAATACTGATTTTGAAAACATTTTGAAAAACTTTAAAATATACAGTTTTATAGTCAATCAGCTTGAAAATAAACAAATGGTAGAAATATGAGAATTATTTTTATAAGGCATAATATGAGAGCACAGCCTATGTCAGCCATATAAATAAACGTTAATAAAAATGATTTTCTGTTTCCGAGCTTGATTATTTTTAATATTGATTGACTATAACTTTCGCTTTAATACTTAAAGTGGTATCTCAAAAAAATATAAACAAAGTATACAGGCAAAATACACGTTTACCCGTTCCTTTAAAAGTTTTTTAAAAAATCATAATACTAATCTCAATTTAAACGGCATATCTATAAATAAACAAAAACTTAAATACCGTTCTTGAGATTAATATTCTCAAAAGAGGCTTTTGAGTTAATCGTATTTCTATGGAAACGCTGACTTAATATTATAAAAATTAGTTTTTATAATATTTCAGATTAATATAATTAATTAAGGAAAGAAAAAATATTTTACTCAAAATTAGTTAGGTTAATTTTTTTAATTTTTATGCCTTATACTTATAAAATATTTTTTCCGAAGCTCTTTTTACAAACGAAATTGATAAAGCTATACTAATCTCAATTTAAAAGACTCTATAGCGATTCATAAAATTTATTTTTAGATATTATAAATAATGGTTGTTATCTTGTATAATTTAACAATCAATCTTAAGTTTTTATATACACCTTATTTAATCAGCTATATTTTCAGCTTTTTTAAGATTAGTATTTATTCCGCGTTTCCCCCTATATAATCCTAACATTAAGGAGTGTGCTAAATGGCAGAAGATAATAAAAAAATAGTCTTGACAAGCGAGGGACTTAAAAACCTTGAGGACGAGCTTGAAAACCTTAAGGTTGTAAGACGTAAAGAAGTCGCCGCTAAAATAAAAGAGGCGAGAGGTCAAGGAGACCTTTCAGAAAACGCCGAGTATGACGCGGCGAAAGAAGAACAGGCTGAGATAGAAGCGAGAATTATAACCATCGAGAAGATGCTCAGAAACGCCGAGGTTATAGATGAGGAAGAAATAAGTACAGGAAAAGTAAACATAGGAAATAAAGTTAAACTTTACGACGCTGAGTTTGAGGAAGAAATCGAGTATACAATAGTTGGTTCGGCAGAGGCTGACCCTGGATTGGGCAAAATATCAAACGAGTCTCCACTCGGTATGGCGCTTTTGGGACATTCCATAGGAGATAATATCGATGTAGACGCCCCTGATGGGGTTTTAAAATTTAAAATTCTTGACATACAATAAACAGTTTCCGTTTATTGTATAGTGAAAATCATTTCGCTTGATTTTACCTCATATACCTAAAACGGCACGGCGGACTAATTTTATCCGTCCTCCGTACCGTGAGTTCTTATAATATAATTAGGAGTGAAAAAAATGTCTGAAAAAACACCCGATAACGAAAAGGAGTTAAACGAGCTTTTAAAAGTCAAGAGAGAAAAACTTACCGCCTTTGTCGAGGCTGGAAAAGACCCTTTTAAAATCGTTAAATATCCAGTTACAAATCACAGTAAGGAAATAAAAGATAAATTTGAGGAATTTGAGGGAAAAGAAGTTTCTATAGCCGGTAGACTTATATCAAAAAGAGTTATGGGAAAAGCTTCTTTTTGCGATGTATTGGACAGAGACGGCAAAATTCAAAGCTACGTTAGTAAAAACGATATAGGTGAGGAAAGTTACGCCGATTTCAAAAAATTTGACATAGGCGATATAGTCGGAATAAAAGGAACTGTCTTTAAAACACAGAAAGAGGAAATCTCAATAAAAGCTCATGAGGTTACTCTTCTCTCAAAAAGCCTCCAGACCCTGCCCGAGAAATTTCATGGGTTGAGAGACCAGGATTTAAGATACCGTCAAAGATACGTCGACCTTATAGTAAACCCCGATGTAAGAGACACTTTTTTCAAGCGTTCGGCGATAATAAAGAGCATCAGAAAATTTCTTGACGGCAGAAATTATCTTGAGGTTGAGACCCCGACTCTTCAAACTATCGCCGGCGGAGCGGCGGCAAGACCTTTTATAACTCACCATAACGCCCTCGACATCGATATGTATATGAGAATAGCTCTTGAACTTCCTCTTAAAAGGCTTATAGTCGGCGGGCTTGAAAGAGTTTATGAAATTGGGCGTGTTTTCAGAAACGAGGGTATAAGCATAAGACATAATCCCGAGTTTACCTTAATAGAGCTGTATGAGGCTTTTACTGATTATAAAGGTATGATGGACTTAATAGAGGAAATGGTTAGAACCGTGTCAAAAGAAGTCACCGGAGACACAACCGTTACTTATCAAGGCACGGAAATAGACTTCGGAAAACCATTTGAGAGAATAACAATGCTTGACGCCGTAAAAAAATACGCGGGCGTTGACTTCTCTCAAGTAAATACACTTGATGAGGCGAGAAAAATCGCTAAAGAACATAATATTGAGTTCGAGGACCGTCATCAAAAGGGAGACATTCTCAATTTATTCTTTGAGGAATACGTGGAGGATAAACTTATTCAACCAACTTTCCTGATGGATCACCCTGTTGAGATATCTCCTCTTACAAAAAGAAAACCCGATAACCCTGATTATACGGAAAGATTTGAACTTTTTGTCGTCGGCCGTGAACTCGCTAACGCTTACTCCGAACTTAACGACCCAATAGACCAGAGAAAAAGATTTGAGCATCAGGAAATGCTGAGAGAACAGGGCGACGATGAGGCGAATATGATTGACGAGGACTTTCTCCTCGCTCTTGAGTACGGAATGCCTCCTACAGGCGGTCTCGGTATGGGTATAGAC
>CANOGI010000011.1 GCA_947565475.1 uncultured Eubacteriaceae bacterium | reverse complement strand
CTTAACGCCGCGGTTGAGTCGGCTCGGGCGGGGGAAGCGGGAAAGGGTTTCGCTGTTGTCGCTGATGAGGTGCAGAGGTTGGCGTATAAAAGTTCGGAATCCGCTGAAAATATTTCACAGCTTATAAAAAATTCTATAGAAAGGGTTAAATATGGGGAATCTATATCAGCGGATACTAAAGAAGCGCTTGCGACCGTTATTTTAAGTTCTGAGAAATCTGATGAGATGGTTGAGAGGATAACGGAATCGGCGATACACCAATCAAACTCGCTTAAACAAATTAACCAGGGAATGGAACAGATAGCTGATGTCGTGCAGACAAATATGTCTGTGGCTAAAGAATCCGCGGATTCCGCACAGAAATTAAATGTTCATGCGGAAGAATTAAAAGTTTCTGTTCAAAAATTTAAACTTCGAGAAAAATAATCAAGGCAGAATTAAATTAATTATAGTTCTTTAGGGTGTGTCTGAAAAATATGGGGGATAAAGTAAAATTGCGGTAGCGATTTGCGGGTTGTACAAATAAAATGATTTTTTTGCTTCTTCTAAATTTTTTCACTATAAAAGAGAATTTTAAAGATGAGTTAAACGAAAAAGACCAAAGCGACTAACATATCAAGCGCTTTGGTCTTTTAAAATTTGATGCCGGTGGTGGGACTCGAACCCACACACCCAAAAGGATAACAGATTTTGAGTCTGTCTCGTCTGCCAATTCCGACACACCGGCATTTATATATTTAAGCCTCCCTTTAATACTCCGTATAAGAAATTAAAAGAATATAATAAGGAGACATTAAAACAAAATTACATAACATCAATTAAAACAATCGACTTACTTATAATACCACTATAAAAGAAGTAAGTCAAGGGGATTTTATCAAAAAATTGTTATTTTCAGAAAAAAAGTTTTACAGCGGATATTATAATTAATATTATCCCTGAAATAATATTTGATATTTTGCTGATATATTTTATTTTATTTATTTTTCCCCCGAAAAGTATACCAAAGCTTAAAAGAAGAATTTGAAACACACACACCAACAGTGAGAAAATAAACTCATTGAAATTAAATATTGAGGAAGTCATTCCTACCCCTATCGAGTCAAAAGAAAGGGCTATACCGAGGTAAACCGATTCAAGCGGCTCTATTACCTGGGATTTATTAAAGTCGCAAAATTCAGGGGATTGTATTATTTTTATAGATATACCGAGGGGTTTTATTATAAAGTGTAAAGTTTTTTCCTTTTTTTTATTTATTTTTTCTTTTTTATCTTTCATTCCTTGAAATATTATTAAAAAACCCAGTATAAACAATATTAAAGAACCAATTATTTGCCCTATATGCTTTGGTACAAGACTATATAAAATATCACCCAAAAACATTGAGAGCAAAATTATCAGAAATGACATAGCGCATATTACAAATTTTGCGAAAGCGGAAATTTTTATCCCTCTTATGCCGTAAGAAATACCTATTCCCACGGCGTCAATACTTAAGGAAAACGCCATAATAATCATATAAATAAAGGGATTTATCATAATTATCACCGAGGCAAATGAGATACTTTAATATATGCTAAGGTTTTCTTTGTTGTTAATAAAGGATTTACAGTCGATAAACATAAATTATAGTCAACCAACTTAAAAAAGAATGGAGGGAGAAGGGATGAAAATTATTTTTATTTCCTCTTTGTGTGGTGATTTCTTAAATGTAAATATAAATGATTTTTAGCCGTTTATTTAACTGACATAGGGGAAGTGCAAGTTTACTCTGAATACAAAGGTGAATATTTTCGCCGCCGGTTACTTGACTTTATTAGTTTTTAAGCTGATTGACTTTGGATACGCTGTACATAATTATTTATGATTTGTCTTTTTATATTTGGAATAATTGGGTCACAGGTGAATATATTTTAATGAAGTGAAAATATTTGGAAAAACAAACGAATAGAAAGGGGTATTTTATGGACGGATATAAGAAAAGCGCGGAGGAAGCGGAAAAAGAGTTGTCTACCGATAAAAATAACGGACTTTCTGAAAAGGAAGCGGAAAACAGACTTTTAAAATATGGGCATAACATACTCGCGGAAAAAGAGAGGACAAGCCTTATTGTAAGATTTTTTGAACAGTTTAAGGATTTTATGGTAATAGCCTTGATTTTTGCCGCTGTTATTTCTCTTACTGTTTCTATTGTAAATGGTGAGAATGATTTTTTTGACCCTATAATAATTTTATCAATAGTAATTCTAAACGCCGTTTTGGGTATCGTGCAGGAAAGTAAGGCGGAAAAAGCTCTCGCCGCCCTTAAAACAATGTCGGCCCCAAACGCCAAAGTTATAAGAGATGGGAACCTTAAAGTTATTCCTGCCAAAAACGTTGTTCCGGGAGATTTAATTGTTGTTGAGACCGGAGATTTTATACCAGCCGACTCAAGACTTGTTTTTTCATCAAGCCTTAAAGTTGAGGAATCAGCCCTTACGGGGGAAAGCGTTCCGTCGGAAAAAAGTGAAAAAGAGGTTTTTAAAACAGAAGTTCCCATAGGAGACAGAAAAAATATGCTCTTTTCAGGTACATCTGTCAGCAGGGGACACGGCAAGGCCATTGTGTGCCACACGGGAATGAATTCGGAAATCGGAAAGATAGCGGCTATGATTATTAATGACGAGGAAAACCGTACTCCTCTTCAGAAAAAACTTAATGAGACAGGTAAAATTTTAGGCCTTGGCGCTTTAGGGATATGTGTTATTATATTTTTTATAGGAATATTCAGAGGCATTCCGCCTTTTGAGATGTTTATGACTTCTATAAGTCTGGCGGTGGCCGCTATTCCAGAGGGGCTTCCCGCTATAGTTACCATTATGCTGGCTATCGGCGTTCAGTTTATGGCGAGAAAAAACGCTATTGTGAAAAAATTGCCAGCTGTGGAGACTATCGGGAACGCTGATGTTATTTGTTCGGATAAAACGGGGACTTTGACAAGGAACAAAATGAAAGTCGTTGAGATATATCCGCCGGAGCTTAAAGAAAAAATACTGACATACTCAGCTTTATGCAGTGATTCTTATTTAAACGCTAAAGGAGAGATAATAGGCGAGCCCACCGAAAATGCTCTTGTTGCGTCCGCCTTAGGGTATGGCATAGATAAAAACGAGGCTATTAAAAAAGCGCCTAAGGTAGGGGAAATACCTTTTGACTCGGAAAGAAAGCTTATGACTACCATACATAACACCGGTGACAGCCGGTATATTGTTATAACAAAGGGCGCGCCGGATATTTTGATAGGAAAATGCGCGGGGTATTTGAGCGGAAAAAGTGTTTTGCCTATGACGGAGGCTCAAAGAGGACGGCTGCTTCACAAAAACAGGGAGATGGCTAACAACGCTTTAAGGGTTTTGGGAGTAGCTTATAAAGAAATAGGGTATATACAAAAAAGTCCTGAGGTTGGACAAACAGAGAAAGATTTGATTTTTATTGGTTTTACTGGAATGATTGACCCGCCGAGGATAGAAGTGTCCGAGGCTGTGGAAAATTGTAAAAGAGCGGGTATAAAACCTGTTATGATAACAGGCGACCATTTACTTACCGCCATGGCGGTAGGAAAAAAAATAGGAATCGCCTCAGATAAGGACAAGGCCATTTCCGGAAAGGATATCTCAAGGCTTTCCGAAAAACAATTATCGGAGAAAATAGATGAGTATTCCGTGTTTGCCAGAGTGTCGCCGGAAGATAAAGTGAAGATAGTCAAGGCCTTTAAAAGCAAAGGATACACTGTGGCTATGACAGGAGACGGCGTGAACGACGCGCCCGCTTTAAAGACCGCTGACGTTGGGTGCGCTATGGGCATAAACGGTACGGACGTCGCTAAGGGAGCGGCGGATATTGTGCTCGCTGACGATAACTTCGCCACTATTGTGCATGCCGTGAAACAGGGAAGAATAATTTATTCAAATATAAAAAAAGCGGTGCATTTTCTTTTATCAAGCAATATAGGGGAGATTATGACTATTCTCGCCGCTATGCTTATTGGATTTCCAACACCTCTTTTAGCTATTCATCTTTTATGGGTAAATCTTGTCACGGATTCTCTGCCCGCTGTCGCCCTTGGTTTAGACCCAGCCAACAGCGACATTATGGATGGAAGAAAAAATTCTCCTGGGAAAGGTTTATTTTCAAAAAGCGGATGGTCAAGAATATGTGTTGAGGGTATGATGATAGGCTCTCTCGCTCTTTTGGCTTTCGCTGTTGGAAGGTCTTTAAACGGCGGAGGACTTATGGCGGGGAGAACAATGGCTTTTTGTGTGTTAAGTATTTCTCAGCTTGTCCACGCTTTTAATATGAGGAGCGAGCATTCTATTTTTAAGGAGGGGGCTTTCGCTAATAAATATCTAATTTTCGCTTTTTTGGCAGGAATTTTTTTACAGGCGGGAGTTGTTATGACAAAACCTCTTGCCGCTGTTTTTAAAGTTGTGCCGCTTGACCCAAAACAGTGGCTGATTGTGGCGGTTCTTTCTTTTATGCCTATTATTATAGTTGAGTTTGATAAATTATTTTTTGCCAAAGGAGAGAAAATTTTGGAAAGAAGAAGAGAGAGCGTGGAACAGTAAAGAAAAGATTAAGAAAAATAACAGCGCGACTAATAAATTGGTATTTTATAGTTTATTTGATTTCAATTTATTAGCCGCGGGACGTTATTTTTAAATTTATTAGCTATAGTCTTAAAACGGTTAGATTGTGTTTTTTATTTTTGCCTGTTTTTTTAAATGTATATATCTCGCCAGATATAAAGCGGGGGTGTCCGCAAGGCTTGTCACTATGAAAATAGTGTAGCTTGATATACATATGTCAATTAAAGTCGGAAGGTCATACACAAATAAAAACGAGCCGAAAGTAAACAATATGTTATTTATAAGCTGTGATAAAAGGGTGGAGCCGTTATTTCTGAGCCATAAATATTTTTTAGGGTCACCGAATTTTTTTGTGGTAAGGTTCCACCATTTATGATATACCCATACATCGAATCTTTGAGATATAAAGTATACTATAAGGCTTGTAATCATTACCCTTGGAGTATTTGAGAAAACAGCAGATATTGATGAGAAAATAGTGTCGTTTTCACTTGGGGTATACAAAAACCACGACTGGCTTAAAAAAATAAAGCAGACAGAGGCGCACATACTCATATTTACGGCTTTTTGAGATGTTTTTTTTCCTTTTACCTCGCTTAATATATCTGTTATTAAAAATGTCGCTCCGAAAAGAATGTTTCCTAAAGTTTGCTCCATACCATAGGCGTTTATCAATATTAAAACCTCTATATTAGCTGTTATTGTGGCGACAACGGAAAAACAAAAAAGCCCGTTTTCCCCAAAAAGAGTAAACCAAATAAGAACCGCCGTATATGTGCCAATAAGGCTTATTATAAGAATTAATTCGTTGCTCATTTTTTTCTCCTTTCAAATCTGTCAATCTCAACCAATTCCAAAATCGGTATTTTCAATTAATATATCTATATTCTCATATTCGCTGTATTTTTTATATAAATTTTCTATAAATATTTTTATTACGGATTTATCGGGTTTTACTGGCGTGCCGTTTTCTGTCATAATGTTTACGCATATACGCTCGAAATATTTTAAACCTATCTGTATATCGTTTTCCATT
The DNA here is from genome assembly GCA_947565475.1 of uncultured Eubacteriaceae bacterium. Lineage (GTDB taxonomy): Bacteria > Bacillota > Clostridia > Lachnospirales > CAG-274 > MGBC114079. Next base: position 12,621 of record CANOGI010000011.1, on the reverse strand, counting down.
GTTTCACGTGATTGCCCCTTTAATCCGAAAAGCAGGCATACTTCGTCAAAATATTTAGCCATTTCTGAAGGGCTAATGTCAGGTATGCCTTTTATTAAATATTTCTCTCGGAAATTATAGTCGAAAGTTTCTATTCCGCTTTTTATTTTCACGTTTATATTGTAATTTCCAAAATATTCCCTGAGGTCGTTTATTTTATCTCTATGTATCCAGTGACACTCAAAATGTAAGCGTTGTATATCTTTATTCACGCATATATCTTTTATGAGTGATATTGTGTTTTTGTCCAAGTCCGTGAAGCTTCCGGAATTTATTACTTCCAAGGTCTTATATATACCTGTTACGTTTTTAAGTACCGTTTTATTAAGCTCGTAATTTTGGGTTGTATCGGGGCTGAAGTCGAGGTAGTAATCACAAAAGCGACATTTTTTCCATTTGCACCCGTTGCCTCTTAATAAAACTATTTCTCTTTTATTTTTATTGTTTATTACGGAATAACGCTTTAAGCTCATTTATAAATCCTCCTTATAGTAAACTAATGAAAAAATGAACAGATTAATTTAAAGAATTTTACATATTAAGTAATTCTTTTATTGGTTTATGTTAAAAAACTTTGCGGCTTGCTATAAAATTAATGGATATTAGTCTCTTTTAACTGACTAAGGTTGTTACTCGCTTTTTTAGCGGGGGGAGGGTACTTACTCTTGTATCCAGTGGTTGTTTGGGCAATAAAAAACGCCCTCAAGGGGCATTAAAAAAAATGTATAATATAAATTATACAACAGGCCCTTAGTTTTGTTTTTATGGACAGGATGGTTACGAACTGTCCTATTAAATTTTTAGAATACGTTTTAAATTTGTTAACTATAGTTCTCAATTTCTATTTATAGGTTTGAGTCTTTTTTAAATAACGTTTAGTATTATATAGTATATCATATATTTTTATTGTGTCAATCTTAAAAAATTTGTTTTTTTAAGATGGTTATAGTATTTTTTTGATGCCGCAATTTTTAATTTGTTTTTGAGTTGATTGGCGGCGTTTTGGCAAATGGCGGGGTACTCCGCAAAAAAATTTAATAAAAATTTGCAAAATTGTATTTATTTTTTGTTTAAACTGTTGTATAATGATATTATAAAATTCATGTTTAGAAGACGCATTATTAATTGGGAGGGATTAACATGGAAATAAGAAATTGTAAAAGATGCGGAAAGCTTCATTACGGCACGGGGAGAGTTTGTCCAGAATGTCTTAAAAAAGAAGAGGAAAAATTTGATCTTGTTAAAAAGTATCTTAAAGAAAATCCCGCCAGTTCACTTATTAAGGTTTCCGATGAAACGGGCGTGACCGTTCCGGAGATTGAGAGATTTTTGAGAGAGGGCAGGCTTGAGGTTACTTCTGGCATGGGTGATTTCCTTAAATGCACAAAATGCGGAAGTCCCATAAAGACAGGCAGATATTGCCCTGAGTGTGAGAAAAAGGTTGTAGACAACGTTAAAACAGTTTATAAAACTGTCGCTACGACTACCCCAGCTCCTGACGGTAAGAAAAACGGCCCGAGAATGCATACTAAATTTGGAGATAGAAAACAATAAAAATTATAATGGTATAGTGAATTAACTTGAAAATAAATGAGTTCAGCGGAAAGAAAAATCCGCCCGCCTCGGGCGGATTTTGACGCGGCTAAAAGTGCTGAACATTTTCAAAAAGGCCATCTGGGTGTGGGACAGCGTCCCACAGTCTTATTAAGTTAGTGTGTATGAGTACAAGCCTCCACCTAATTAAAGATGGAGTTATAAGCTATAGGGAATTAGTATTTTCGTGAAATGAAAATACTAATAGTCTTTGACAGAAAAACTTAAAAACGTGAGAGGAATATTCAATTTAGCTTGAGGAATTTTGGATAAAATAATTTTTTATAATAAATTTATAATAAAAGTAAGGGTATTAATATTAGGGTCTGTTTAAAATATTTTAAAGGCGTATTTACGGGAATTCCGTTTAAAAAAATTTTTGAGAAAATATTTATAAGCGAAAGAGACTAAAGCGTGAAAAAATTATGGGACCGTTTGAAAAATTTTCATAGTGTTTTTTGGAAATTAAATTTACACAAAAAATTGTAAGAGGCAAAGGAAACTTTAAACGTGTTTGTTTTACTCTCTATAAATTTTTAGATATTTTCTTGACTGAAAAAAATGTGGATATATTTATGAATGTTATCGTTTATACAATTTTAATGGTCTCGAAAGAGTTTTTATACCCGCTACGGCAAGTTATTTTTTATTTTATCAATCTGTGCTGTAATTGAGACAATGTTTTATTTATTTGATATTTTATTGTTTTTTAGTACGCTTTCGGCATTTGTACATAATATTGACAAAGGTGATTAACTTTATGAACAAAATGATTACTGCCTGGCTTGTTTTTGCTTGTTTTTTTATACTCACAGGCTGCGAAGAGGATACAGGAGAATTTTTTATTGAACAGCGGGACAAAGAGATTTATAGTGAGAAAATAAATGAGGTTTTGAGAAAAGAGCATTGGAATTATGACGATAAAAGCATTTTGTATGAGTCGGGAAAGGTTCCGGATGAAAATGCGAAAAGCTTTGACGATATTAAAAGAGTTTCCATTAAAGATGGTTTTGATATTGAGGCTTATAAAGGAAAGGAAGCTGTTTTAGCGTCGCTTAGGATATTTTATTTTAATAACGACGAGGCTGGCAGGGCGAATTTTTATCTTATTGATGATGAGATTGTATGCGGGTATTACTCATCGTCAAATAAAATTTACTCAATTTCGGAAATAGATGTCTTCTCAAATGACGTATTTTCAGGAAAAGCCGAGGATATTTCAAAAAGCTGTTCTTTTAGCGAGATAAAAGCGGATGAGAAATTTGACGGGTTTGAGGAGGGATTTTGGAGGAACGGAAGTTCCGTTGTAGGAACAATTTCTGATGAGAAAGTTAAATTTTTTAAATTTAAAGACAATGAGTTTTATCTTGACAGGGAAATGGATTTTTCCAAAGAGGGTCTTTTTCCTATGGATATATCCTTTGATAATGACGGAAGCGTCGCTGTGCTTCTTGGTAAAAAGAAAGATATGGGTAAAGAGTCTATTTACAGTGAGGCTGATATTCAGGAGATGAAAAAAAACGGTCTTACGGACGCCGAGATTAATGGCGCTGTTATACTTTTGGCCGATAGAATCGTGTTTTTTGATGAGAATTACAATACTAAATTTACTCCTTGCGTTCTTGAGGTAAGCAGTTACGGGTCTATAGCTTATACAAATGGTGATGTATATGTGTCTAGGGGCAAGGGCGTCGATATTTTCTCTAATCAGAACGGGCAATTTTTAAAAACTAAACAGTATATGCTTAAACAGTGGGTTGAGAGAATTAAAGCTTCTGATATTGACGGCGACGGTGTAAACGAGTTTGTTATGACAGATAACACAAATTTATTTATATATCACCTTGAGGAAACCGCGACACTTTTGTGGAGAACTCATTTATCCCTTGAGTCTATGAGCGAGAGATTTTATATTGAGGATTTGAACGGCGACGGTATTAAAGAAATTTATGTTTCTGATATTTATTTAAACACGTCCGCCAAATATACGCTTACTGACTATGGATTTAAGGCCTTTTCAGTAAATTACGGAAAAGAGTATATTCCAGGGGATTTTAACGGTGATGGAAAAATAGATTATATAGCTGTTGGGAATGACGACGAGAGTTATAAAGTCTTTATTCAAGATTAGGGTTTTTATTAAGGCCGCCCATATGTATTTGCTTGGGAGTTGGAGCATATGCAATCAGTGGGGGAAACTTAATCGCTATGATGAGTATAAGTTTACGGTGAATACAAAGGCTAATGCTTTAAACACCGGTTATGAGAATTTTTGTATAACAAAAATTCGAGTAGTCTTGACTGATATTAAAGAACTTTTAGATGTTTTAGATATTACTTAGAATATACGTTTTTTATACAGAATAGTTTTTTTGTTGTTGGTTATACTTTCCTAATATAGACTGTTGAGGAAGATAACATTTATTTTTTGGAGGGTTCATTTATGAATGAGGACAAAAAAATTATTCTTATAAAAGGCGGAAAATCAGGCTGGTTTGAACAGGCGATTTTTATACTTAAAGATAAAGGGCAAAGGAAAAATATGCCTAAAAATTTTGTTGAGGAAGCGGAAAAAATTATAAATAATTATATGATAAAGAAGTATTCAAACGCTCCTAAATTAAACTCGGCTTACTCTCAGACGAAACCGAAAGAAAGCAGACAGGAAATTAAGACCGGTGCCAAAAGGCGGGGAAAACGAAAAAAATATGATAAAATTCTTAATATTTCAGTTATTTTATGTTGTGTTTTAATTGGTCTTATTTTATACTATTTTGGATAATTTTTTGGCCTACTAAGAAAATTTTTCACTTTTTAAGGAGGGATTTACTCCTGTATTTAGTGGGAGTACAAGCTCCTGCATAATAACAAAGGCGGAGTTATCCTCCATAGGATATGAGTATTTTGTGAAATAAAATACGAATAGTCTTTCACAAAAAGATGTTTTATAAGCGAGAGGAAAATTGTAAGGCTCTTTGGAAAACGTGGGAGTTTCTCAAAGAGCGTGTCGATTTTATCGGTACGATGAAAATAGTTTTTGCTTTTTAACCGACAGAGGAAGTCCCTTGCTTTTTAAGCGGGGGAACTTACTCTTGTATTCAGGGGGATTGCAAGCCAGGTTGCAAGGGCGAACAGCAAAATGAAGTTTTTCGGCCAGCCTCACTCTGAATACAAAGGCGAATACTTTCGTCCTCGGTTACGAGAATTTTTGTTATACAACAATTCGAGTAGTCTTGATACTATAAGGGGAGGCTGCTGTAAAAATATTGATTTTTATGATTGGATTGATTATGTGCTTGACAAGGTTATAAAAACTATTGATAAGTTTAATATGATTAAAAAAGATGATTCTGTTATTGTAGGAGTTTCAGGTGGCGCGGATTCTATTTGTCTTTTACATATTTTAAACAGGATTTCAGATATTTATAAGATTAATGTTACGGCGGTTCATATAAATCATTGTATCAGAGGGAAAGACGCTGATTATGACGAGTTATTCGTGAAAAAGACATGTGAGAGTATGGGAGTGGAATTTTTAAGCTTTTCCAAGGATATAAAAAAAGAGGCGAAAAGGCTTTCGGTTTCTTTGGAGGAGGCTGGACGGTTATTCAGGTATGAGTGTTTTGAGGAAGTCTGTAAAAAAAATAAAAACGGGAAAATAGCTGTCGCTCACAATAAAAACGATAACGCCGAGACTATTTTTATGAGATTTATAAGAGGAACGGGAATAAAAGGGCTTTGCGGTATTCCTTATTTAAGGGGAAATATTATACGCCCTCTTTTAAACTGTGAGAGATTTGAGATTGAAAGATACTGCGAGGAAAATAATCTTGATTTTAGAACGGACAGTACGAATAATATAAATATTTATACAAGAAATAAAGTTAGACTTGAGTTAATACCATGGATTTCGGAAAATATGAATAAAAATATAATTTCTACAGTCGTAAGCAGCGGTGCCGTTATTTCTGAGGAGGAAAAATTTCTTGAGGAAATATCTATGGAAGCTTTTTTCAAATGTGTCGTAAATCGTGATTTTGAGAAAGAGGTTATTTTAGATACTGAAAAACTATCTGAAATTAACGATGTTATTAAGAGGAGGGTCATAAGAATTTCGTGCAGATTTTTCTCAAGGGATTTACACGATATATCATACGCCCACGTAAATATGGTTATAGAACTTTCAAAAAAGGAGACGGGAAAGGTTTTGCCACTTCCATCGGGAATTTTTGCTGAAAAAGCGTATAATCGTCTTAAAATCTCAAGAAATTCTGACAATAGCGCTTTTTATTTAAAAGATGCGAAGCCTTTTAATTATGAGCTTAAGTATAATGAGAGAGTAAATATAATTGAGACCGGTGATACGGCGGTTATGTCTAAAAAGGAGTATTTCGCTTTTTCCGAGCGAGAACCTTATTTTTCTTTACAAATAGACAAAAGCAAAGTTAAAGGTAAAATTGTTGTACGCCGGCGTTTAAACGGCGACAGGATTTTTATAAATAAAGTCGGTGACAAAAAACTTAAAAATATTTTCGCCGAGAAAAAAATCGCCGAAAGGCAAAGAGGCGCGATACCTCTCGTATGTGACGAGGAAAATGTTATATGCGCCGTCGGTGTTCGCTGTTCTGATTTATATATATCCGACAAGTTTACAAAAGAAAAAATTAATATATATTTTTGGAGGACTGAGGCTTTATGAAAGAAAATATTAGTATACTTATTCCGGAAGATAAAATTCAGAAAAGGGTTTTGGAGATTGCGGAGCAAATTTCCAATGATTTCGAGGGGGAAGACATAACGCTTATATGCATTTTGAAAGGCGCTGTTATGTTTATGGTGGATTTGGCGAGAAAAATAAATCAGAATGTGGAGATTGACTTTATGGACGTCTCAAGTTATGGAGAGCGAACAGAGTCAAGCGGAAATATTAAAATAAACAAAGACTTACAAAATCCGATTGAGGGTAAAAATATTATTATTGTCGAGGATATTATTGATTCAGGCAGAACTTTAAATTATCTTTACCGTTACCTTAAAGACAAAAAGCCGGCGTCCCTTAAAATATGTACGCTTCTGGATAAACCAGAAAGGAGAGTTTTTGACATAAAAGTTGACTATACGGGCTTTACGATACCTGATGAGTTTATAGTGGGATATGGTCTTGACTATGCTGAGAAATACAGGAATCTTCCGTACATAGGAATATTAAAACAATAAGCGTTAAAGCAAACTGTGACGGTATTAAAAGGGGTGAGTCTGATGAGGAGTTTTTTTAATAAAATAAAAAACGCTATGACTTATTTTTTATTGGAAAGTCAAAAACCTTTTTTTATAGTTTTTTTTATACTTATTTTTTTCTCAGCCGTATTTTCCGTTACACAAGTGTTTACTATGTATGACGATACAGGCGACTTTTTTAAAAAATATGACTCGGTGGGTTTTATGTCAAAATATGACTCTGAGAAAATTGACCTCACTTTTAAAAACGACGGACGAATGATTATTAAAAAAATAGGTTCATTTGATTTGGATTTTAACAAGTTTTCTTTTGTGGATCAATATTATTCAGGTGAGTACAGGATAATTTTTCCTGGAGATTTTAACGAGTTTTTTGAAAGAGAGTATTTTGACGTAAATAATAATTTTATAAACAATGTTTTAGTTTCAGAAAACGAGGCGGGGCAAACTGTTTTAGTTGTGAAAGAAAAGGACATTTTTGCCGCTGAGATTTCAAATGGTAAAAACGAGCTGACGTTTTACCTTAAAGAACCTAAGGAGGTTTATGACAAAGTTGTTGTGCTTGACCCCGGGCATGGTGGAATGGATTTTGGCGTGAATGATGGAAAGGAACTGGAAAAGGATATTACTTTGAGGATATGCCAAAGGCTTGAGCGTATGTTTGATGAAAATGATAATGTAAAAATATACCTCACAAGAAGATTTGATGATTATGTTCAAGAAGAGGAACGGGTTTTTTTCGCTAATGAATACGCTGATTTATTTTTATCCATACATCTATGTTCTGATAATCAATATAATTATTCCGACACAACAAAAATTGTAATTTTTGAGGACGACACGACGGAATTTGATATTTCTCCAAAGGAATGCGCTGATATTTTGAAAAAAAGTATTTTAAAATACACTTACTTTAACAGCGCTGAGATTTTAAACGAGTATAGAGCGGAGTTTAAAAATATGAAAGTTCCAGCTATTTTTTGTGAACTTGGGTATTCAAAGAAATACGCTGATTTAAATGATTTTGTTTATAAAGCGGCTTTAGGAATTTATGAGGGAGCTAAAGAGGCGCTTTTGAATTGATATTATGGCGATTTATGAAATTAACGCGAGAAAATAATAATATGATTTTTTGAGTTTGAACGAGGGAAAGCATATATAAGGTATTTAGCGTTACTTATCTGGTTAGGTGATTAAAAAATGGAAGAACAGGTTATTCTTGAGGGAATTGTGAGCAATATTGTTTTTCATAATTCTGAAAACGGGTATACTGTATTTACTCTTGAAACGGAATATAATGATAATGATGACACAGATGAGGAAATTGCCTGTGTGGGCACTGTTCCCGCTATTAACGAGGGGGAAAACATCAAGGTTGTCGGCTCTTTTGTAGTACATCCCACCTATGGCAAACAGCTTAGTGTTCTTGTCTATGAAAAGACAATACCAACAACTGAGAAGGGTATAGAAAGGTATCTCGCGTCAGGAGTTATAAAAGGTATAGGCCCGAGAATCGCCAATAAAATTGTTTCTATGTTTGGCACAAAAACCCTGGATATTATTGAGAACGACCCTGAAAAGCTTTCAGCTATACGAGGGATAAGCGTTGACAAAGCCATTTCAATAGGCGCTGTCTTTCACGAACAGGCGGAGTTAAGGCGGGCGATGCTTTATCTTCAGGATTACGGGATAAGTCCTGTTTATTCCCTTAAAATTTATAAAAGGTTTAAAGAAAAAACCTTATCAACTGTCCAAAAAAACCCTTATGTGCTTGCTGATGAGATTTTTGGCGTAGGCTTTAAAATGTCGGATTCTATCGCCGAGAAAGTCGGAATTGTCAAAGAGTCCCCTTTCAGAATAGAAGCTGGAATTAAGTATGTGTTAAATAAGGAAGCAGCTAACGGCAGTGTTTATTTGCCTATCGACATACTTTTGAGCAAAACCGCGGAGCTTTTGGAAATCGCTTCTGAAAATATTGAGAATACGATTTTAGGGCTTAACGTTACAAAACAGCTTTGGGTAGAGGAGGATGAGGAGAAAGGAAAAATAGTTTTTCTTAACTCTTTTTTCTATTCGGAGAATTATGTGGCGAAAAAACTTGTTGAACTTTCCTTAGCGGAGGTTTCGGAAAATGTGGATTATGAAAAGGAAATTGACGAGTTTGAGAAGTCAAATGATGTTAAACTTGCTAAAAATCAAAGGCTCGCGGTTTTGGAGGCGATGAGAAACGGTGTTCTTGTAATTACGGGAGGACCAGGTACAGGCAAGACGACGACTATTAATACAATTATAAAGCTTTTAAGAGACGATGGATATGAGATAAGTCTCGCCGCCCCAACAGGAAGGGCGGCCAAACGCATGACGGAGACAACCGGTATAGAGGCGCAGACAATTCACAGGCTTTTGGGAGTTAGTTTTATTTCGGACGACAGCAAACGACAGAGCTTTGACAAGGACGAGGATAACCCTATAGAGGCGGATGTTGTTATTGTTGACGAGAGCTCTATGGTTGACATTATTTTGATGCAGAATCTGCTTAAAGCCATTCCTTACGGGACAAGGCTTATTCTTGTGGGAGACGTTGACCAGCTTCCATCTGTTGGGCCGGGAAACGTTCTTAAAGATATTATAGCGAGCGAGTGTGTTAAAGTTGTGAGGCTTAATGAGATTTTCAGGCAAGCGGAAAAAAGCGCCATTGTTATGAATGCCCACAGAATTAACAAAGGCGAGCATCCTGTTTTAAATGAAAAGGAAAAGGATTTCTTTTTTATGAAACGATTTGATACAAACGCTTTATCCGATACTATTTTAGAGCTTGTAACCATAAGACTGCCAAAGTATTTAAACTGTGACCCAAAAGATATTCAGGTCTTAACGCCTATGAGAAAGTCTCATCTGGGAACAATAAGGCTTAATTCAATTTTACAGAATGAGATTAACCCGAAAGATGAGTATAAATGTGAAAAAGAATTCCGAAAATTTATTTTTCGGGAGGGCGATAAAGTTATGCAAATAAAAAATAACTATGATTTGACATGGACTGTTTTTGACGGCAGGCGGAGAAAAGTTGACGAGGGTGTCGGAGTTTTTAACGGCGACGAGGGAGTAATTGAGAAAATAGATAACGATGGCGAGTATATGGAGGTTGTTTTTGACGAGACAAAAGTCGTTAAATATGATTTTACACAGCTTGATGAGCTTGAGCTTTCTTACGCCATAACTATTCACAAGTCTCAGGGAAGCGAGTATAGGGCGGTTATTATACCGATTCATTATGGGCCGGAAATGCTTTTGAACAGAAATCTTATTTATACCGCCGTTACAAGAGCGAAAGAACTTGCCGTTCTTGTGGGGATTCCCGACGCTTTTTATAAAATGATTGACAATAACAGACAGATTGACAGATATACCGCTCTCAAAAAAAGAATTATGGAAATGAAGGAGGTTACATTGACGTGAACGTTAATAATGTGAGTCTTCAAGCCGTGGCTGTAAAAAAAGAGCAGTATCCGGGTGAGGGTTTGCCGGAAGTGGCTTTCGCCGGAAAATCCAACGTCGGGAAATCGTCTCTTATAAACGCTATGATAAACCGCAAGGCTTTGGCGAGAACGAGCGGAAGCCCGGGGAAAACAAGAACAATAAACTTTTATAATGTGGAAGATGCCCTTATGTTTGTGGATTTGCCCGGATATGGCTACGCCAAAATATCTAAAAGCGAACAACGCAAATGGGGCAAAATGATTGAGGATTATTTAATTAAAAGGGAATTTCTAAAAGGGATTATCTTACTTATAGATATACGGCATGAGCCCGGGGAAAATGATAAAATGATGTATGAATGGATTAAGCATTACGGACATAAAATAATAATCGCCGCTACGAAAAGCGATAAACTGAAAAGGAGTCAGGTGAAAAAGCATTTGGCGGTTATTATTAATTCACTGGGGCTTTCGAGGGAAGACATCATAATCCCGTTTTCCAGCGAAAATAAGAGCGGTAAAGAGGAATTATGGGAGGTTATTGAAAATATTATCAGGGGGTGATATTTATGGCGGCTAAAAAGAAAGGCGGAATGGTTAAACTTTTATTTATACTTATTATTATTACGTGTATAGTAATTATAGCGGCTGTTTCATGGAAGTCGGGAAGCGACGCTATTTACGGGGATTTTGAGAATACAAAAAAGTCCGCCGCTGAAGTGCTGTACTCAGATGTTTCAGGCGTTGACTTGGAAAAAGATTATCCAAAAACTCCTGACGAGGTTATACAGTTTTACGGGAAGTGCTATAAACTTATTTATGGCGATATGATAAGAAATGACGATATTTTCGCCAATGTTCTTCACATTCAAAGAAAGCTGTACTCAAAAGAACTCGCCGAGAAAAATCTTTTTGAGGTTCAGCTTGAGCAGATTAAATCAGATGTGGAGGCTTTAAAGGATTCTAATGTAGTGGTTATTGATTTTGAGGCAAAACCGCCTATTTACTCAAAGGATTTTAAAACCTGCGAGGTCAGGACAATTATAAGCACAAACGCCAACGATGAAAACGGAACGCTGAAAGCCTATTGGGTTTATAATATTGTTAAAGACGAGAAAGATTTATGGAAAATTCATTCTTTCAGAAGAACCGACAGCGATTTTAACTGATATAGTAAGTCCCGCCCTCTTCCTAAAAAGGGGAGGGACTTTTATATTTAACCTACAGAGTTGACTATAAACGTCGTTCGCTATGAGCGGACGGATATTTTACGGTATTGATATGACAACGTTTTTAAAGCTTTAATTTACGGGGGATTTTACTTATGATTTTAGCTATCGATATAGGAAATACAAATATTGTTTTAGGAACAATCGATAAAAAAACAGGTGAGATTTTATTTACAGCCAGAATTTCCACGGATAGAACTTATACCGCTGACCAGTATGGCGTTCAGTTTAAAAATATTATTGAGCTTTACAATACGGAAATTCAAGATATAAAGGGCTGTATTATCTCGTCGGTTGTTCCGCCTGTTTTAAACGCTGTGAGCGGAGGCGTTAAACGGCTTATCGGAATTGACAGTATTATTGTCGGGCCGGGAGTAAAAACGGGGCTTAATATATTAATGGATAATCCCGCTCAGCTTGGGAGTGATTTGGTCGTAAACGCCGCTTCCGCTATAGAGAGGTTTAAACCGCCTATTATTATCATTGATATGGGTACGGCGACCACTATATCGGTTGTAGACTCACGGAAAAATTATATCGGCGGCTGTATTATGCCAGGTGTAAAAGTCTCTCTCGACGCCATCTCTAAAAACGCATCTCAGCTTCCGGGTATAAGCCTTTCCGAGCCTAAAAAGACTATAGGAAAGAATACTATAGACTGTATGAGAAGCGGTGTTGTATACGGCAATGCCGCTATGCTTGACGGAATGATAGAGAGAATTGAGGAAGAGATAGGGGAATCGGGAACAGTTGTCGCCACGGGAGGAATCGCGGGGCTTATAATGCCTTATTGTAAAAAGAAAATTATATATGACGAGGATTTACTTTTGAGAGGGCTATATATTATTTACAAAAAAAACGCTGCGCAATAGCCTATTTGATATGGATTATTAAACCGGTTTATAGTGACTGGCAAAATTTTTAAGGCAAGATATTAAAAGGGTTCCTCGAAGATGTCAGATTTTATTAAGGACTAACTGATTTTTTCTATTATTTAATGTGAGTTGGATAAAAAATAAAAGCAAAACATAGTTTTGGTGTTA
>CANOGI010000010.1 GCA_947565475.1 uncultured Eubacteriaceae bacterium | reverse complement strand
ACGCTTTTTCGTTAGGAGCGTATTTTTTTGTAAAATTATTTTTATTTCCTCTTTGTGTGGTGTTTCCTTAATACATTATGCTTTATTTAAAGTTTGTTTATTCTCTTGCCATTCTACTATAGTTTATTTGTGAATAATTTTTAAAATATCTTGTTTAATATTGGATTTTATGATAAAATCATATAAGTATATTTTGATTTTGTATATCAAAAAAAGTTTTTATTTCAAATAATAAGGAGATGAAAGAATGAGTGAACAAACTTTTTATATGGCGGTTTCCATTATTGTATATTTGCTTATTGTACTTATTATAGGCGTTAAGTTCTCTAAGAGTAACAATACTGTCAGTGATTTCTATCTTGGGGGAAGAAAGCTTGGTCCTATTGTAACGGCTATGAGTGCCGAGGCTTCAGATATGAGCAGTTATTTGCTTATGGGAGTGCCGGGGGTAGCCTTTCTTTCCGGGGCCGCTGAGGCGTCATGGACCGCTATAGGGCTCGCTATCGGGACTTACATAAATTGGCTGTTAGTTGCTAAAAGGTTGAGGAATTACTCTCAGATTACAAATTCTATTACAATTCCTGACTTTTTCTCTGACCGCTTTAAAGATAAAAAAAGAATACTTACTATGATAGCGGCTATTGTGATTATTATATTCTTTATTCCTTACACCGCTTCGGGTTTCGCCGCGTGCGGAAAACTGTTCGGTACTCTTTTTGATGTTGAGTATCATATAGCCATGATTGTAAGCGCGGTAGTGATTATATTTTATACGACTGTCGGGGGGTTTTTGGCGGCGAGTACTACAGATTTTATTCAAAGTATTATTATGTCAATAGCGCTTGTTATCGTTTTTGTGTTTGGAATTATAAGCGCAGGGGGAATTGATTCTGTTATTGAGAACACAAAAGATTTGCCGGGCTATTTGAGTTTAACAGAAAGCTATGTTAAGGAATCAGGTATGGCGAACGACTATGGGTTTATAATGATTGTCTCAACTTTGGCTTGGGGTCTTGGATATTTTGGTATGCCTCATATACTTTTGAGATTTATGGCGATTGAGGACAGTGAAAAGCTTAAAATATCAAGACGAATAGCGAGTGTTTGGGTGGTTATTTCGTTAGCTGTCGCTGTTTTGATAGGTATAATAGGATTTGGTATGGTTAAAAACGGAGCCTTGACAACTTTTGATGACCCTGAGACCGTTATTATACAAATTTCTAACCTTTTAGGAAGCAACGGGATATTTTTCGCTCTTGTCGCGGGAGTTATTATTGCAGGAATTTTCGCCTCGACAATGTCTACCGCCGATTCTCAACTTTTAGCGGCTTCTTCCGCTGTTTCTGAGAATATTATCGGAAACTTGTTTAAAATAAAAAATTCTCGTAATATGTCTATGATTATTGCGAGAGTTACTCTTGTTATTATCGCCGTTATCGCTATATTTCTCGCGTGGGATCCTGAAAGCTCAATATTTGGCATTGTTTCTTTCGCTTGGGCCGGATTTGGAGCGGCTTTTGGACCTGTTATACTTTTCGCCTTGTTCTGGAAGCGTACAAATATGTGGGGAGCTTTTTCCGGTATGGTCTGTGGTGGAGTAGCCATTTTCGTATGGAAATATCTTGTTAGACCTATGGGCGGAATATGGGATATTTATGAGCTTTTACCTGCTTTTATTATCGCTTGCGCTGCTATAATTATTGTAAGTCTTTTAACAAAAGCGCCATCAAAAGAAATTATTGAGGAATTTGAAAAAGCGAGAGAGACATATGGTGGAATTAGATAAATAGTAAAGTTTATTTTATGGAAAAATTTTTATATAATTTTTATTTACGGAGTTTTGATTATGTATAGATTACTTAAAACCGAGGGCAGGGCAAAGAGAGGGGAATTTGTTACCCCTCACGGAGTTATTCAGACCCCTGTTTTTATGAACGTTGGAACGGCGGGGGCTATTAAAGGAGCCGTCTCAAGTTTTGATCTTAAAGATATTAAATGTCAGGTTGAGCTTTCAAATACTTATCATTTACATTTAAGGCCAGGTGATGAAGTTGTTAAAAAGCTTGGCGGTCTTCATAAATTTATGGTTTGGGACAGGCCTATTTTGACAGATTCAGGTGGATTTCAAGTTTTTTCTCTTACTTCTCTAAGAAAAATTAAAGAAGAGGGCGTTTATTTTTCATCTCATATTGACGGAAGAAAAATTTTTATGGGACCGGAGGAAAGTATGCGAATTCAATCTAATTTAGGGTCAACTATCGCTATGGCTTTTGATGAATGTCCTCCTTATCCCGCTACTAAAGAATATATGGCTGATTCTGTTGCGAGAACGACGAGATGGCTTGAGCGGTGTGTTAAAAAGTTGAACGAGCTTAATTTAAAAGAAGATACAATAAATAAAAAGCAAATGCTTTTTGGAATTAATCAAGGGGGGACTTATGAGGATATCAGGGTTTCTCACGCTAAAAGAATATCAGAGCTTGACCTTGACGGTTATGCTATAGGCGGTCTTGCGGTAGGCGAGGCTCATTCTGAGATGTATCGTATTTTAGATGAGGTTGTTCCTCACTTACCTCAGAATAAACCGACTTATCTTATGGGTGTGGGTACTCCCGCGAATATTCTTGAGGCTGTTGAGAGAGGTGTGGATTTTTTTGATTGTGTGCTTCCCGCCAGAAATGGAAGACACGCCAACGTGTATACCAATAAAGGGAAACTCAATCTTCTTAACGCCAAATATGAACTTGATGATAGCCCTATTTCGGAGGAATGTGCTTGCCCTGTTTGCGGGACTTATTCAAAAGCTTATATAAGACATCTTTTTAAAGCTAAAGAAATGCTCGCTATGAGACTTTGTGTTTTGCATAACTTATATTTTTTTAATAATATGACTGAGGAAATAAGAAACGCTCTTGATGAGGGGTGTTTTTCTGAATATAAAAGAAAAAGGCTTGACGGTTTTTTGGAAAATGATAAAAGTAAGGAAGTTTAGGATTTCACTAAAAAGAGATTGTTTGTTTTTAAGTTATACTGATATTTATATAAATTTAAACTAAAAATTACAGAAGGGAAGAATTTTATGAGCGACATAAGACGGATATTTGTTGAGAAAAAGAAAAATCGTGATATTGAGGCAAGGCATTTATATAATGATATTAAAGAAAATCTTGGAATATCAAATCTTTTGGGTTTACGAATTTTAAACCGTTATGATATGACAGGTATTTCAGATGAGTATTATGAGCTTTCTAAAAATACTATTTTTTCTGAGCCTCCCGTTGATTCTATTTATGAGGAGGAATTTGAATGCGGTGACGACGAAGTTATGTTTGGTATGGAGTATTTGCCGGGGCAGTATGACCAGCGGGCGGATTCGGCTATGCAGTGCGTTCAGATTGTGACAGGTGAGGATATGCCCAAAATAAATGTCGCCAAAATTTTTGTTCTTAAAGGCGAATTAACTGACTTGGAGATTGAGGAAATCAAAAAATATTGTGTCAATCCGGTTGACTCAAGAATCGCTTCTCTTGACAAACCAAGCAGCCTTGATATGGAAGTTACGATTCCTGAGGATGTTAAAATTTATGATGGGTTTATTGATAAGTCTGACGATGAGATTATTAAAATGAGAGAGGCGCTTGGTCTCGCTATGAGCAATGAGGATTTATTATTTTGCAGAAATTATTTTAAGGAAACTGAAAAGAGAGACCCATCAGTTACGGAAATTCGGGTTATTGACACTTATTGGTCAGACCACTGCCGCCACACAACTTTTGCCACGAATATTCAGAATATAGAGATTCAGGAAGGTGAATACAGCAAACCAATAAAAGATTCTTTCGATATGTATATGAATCAAAGAAAAAAATTGTATATAGGCAAAAATAAAAATATTTGTCTTATGGATATCGCTGTTATAGGTATGAAAGCTCTTAAAGCGAACGGAGCTTTGAACAATCTTGATGAATCGGACGAAATAAACGCTTGCAGTATTGTGGTTCCTGTTGACGTTGACGGAGAAGAGGAAGACTGGCTGATTATGTTTAAAAACGAGACTCATAATCATCCGACAGAAATTGAGCCTTTCGGCGGGGCGGCGACTTGCCTTGGAGGCGCTATAAGGGATCCTCTCTCAGGGCGGGCTTATGTCTATCAGGCTATGCGTGTTACGGGAAGCGGTGACCCGAGGACTTCTGTTTCGGACACTCTTTCAGGAAAGCTTCCTCAAAGGAAAATCACAACTTCCGCGGCCCATGGCTATAGCGCTTATGGAAACCAAATAGGACTTGCCACGGGTCATGTTTCTGAGATTTATGACGAGGGATATGTGGCTAAACGTATGGAAATAGGAGCGGTAATAGCCGCCGTTCCAAAAAAACAGGTGATAAGGGAAACTCCTGAAAACGGAGATGTTATTGTTCTTGTGGGAGGCCGTACGGGTCGTGACGGATGCGGAGGGGCGACAGGTTCCTCAAAAGAACATAATGAGGAATCTATTTTAACTTGCGGGGCTGAAGTTCAGAAAGGCAACGCTCCCACTGAGAGAAAACTTCAAAGATTATTCAGAAACCCCGAAGTCAGCGGAATGATTAAAAGGTGCAATGATTTTGGAGCGGGAGGCGTGGCTGTAGCTATCGGTGAACTTGCCGAGGGGCTTGTTATTGACCTTGACAAAGTTCCTAAAAAGTATGAGGGGCTTGACGGTACAGAGCTCGCTATTTCAGAGTCACAGGAAAGAATGGCTGTTGTTATTAAAAAGGAAAACGCGGATAAATTTATTAAGTTTTCAAATGCTGAGAATCTTGAGGCTACCGTTGTCGCCGACGTTACATCTGACAGGCGACTTAAAATGTATTGGAGAGGAAATGATATTGTCAATATTTCAAGGGATTTTCTTGACACAAACGGAGCCACGCAAAATACGGACGTTTTTGTTAAATCACCTGAAAAGAAAGTTGACAGAGAAAATTATGAGAAAGATATTAAAACCGCGTGGATTCAAAATCTTAAACAGCTTAATGTGGCGTGTCAAAAGGGTCTTGTTGAGAGATTTGACTCTACTATCGGAGCGAATACCGTTCTTATGCCTTTCGGGGGAAAGACGCAAATGACTCCTATGGAGGTTATGGCGGCGAAAGTTCCTGTCCTTAAAGGAGAGACAACAACGGTTACTTTAATGTCTTACGGGTATAATCCTATGGTCGCTAAATGGAGTCCTTTTCATAGTGCTGTTTACGCTGTTGTTGAGTCCGTTTCAAAAATTGTGGCGGCCGGCGGAAATTATAAAAGCGTAAGGCTTACTTTTCAAGAATATTTTGAGAGGCTTGGCAAAGACCCTGAAAAATGGGGCAAGCCTTTCGCGGCGTTACTTGGAGGTTTTTTAGCGCAGATGAAACTTGGAACCGCTGCTATTGGCGGAAAGGACAGTATGTCGGGAACGTTTAAGGATTTAAATGTTCCGCCTACATTGGTTTCTTTCGCTGTTGATACCGCTAAAGCTGAGAATATTATTTCGGGTGAGTTTAAAAAGGCCGATAGTGTTATAGTAAGGCTCTCGACAGCCT
Organism: uncultured Eubacteriaceae bacterium; assembly: GCA_947565475.1. Lineage (GTDB taxonomy): Bacteria > Bacillota > Clostridia > Lachnospirales > CAG-274 > MGBC114079. The sequence continues at coordinate 13,057 of CANOGI010000010.1, read as the reverse complement.
ATGACGAGTATGATTTGCCTGATTTCGACAAGCTTATTAAAAACTTCGTAAAAGTAAATGAACTCATTAAAGACGGCAAAATTTTATCCGCTTATACGGTAGGAGTTGGCGGAGTCGCGGCCGCTGTAAGTAAAATGGCTTTCGGAAACGAGATAGGCGTTAAAATAAATATGGAAGATTTGTTCAATTATTCTTACGGTTCATTTATTTTTGAGATGGACGGCGATGTAAATGATGTTAAAAATTTATTCAATGGATTTGACTTTGAGATTATCGGAAATACTATTTCAGAAAAGCAATTTATTGTAAACGGAGTCTCGATTTCAATGAGTGAGGCTTTGGAAGCTTGGGTTAAGCCTCTTGAAAAAATATTCCCTACTATGGTTTATAATAAATTTGACGATACGGATATTTCTATCAGGGAGTTTAATGTGATTGAGAAGAAAACAAGCGGGAAAGGAATTGTCTCTCCGAGGGTGTTTATTCCAGTTTTCCCGGGAACAAATTGCGAGTATGATTCAGTGAAAGCTTTTGAAAAGGCGGGGGGAATCGCCGAAACTTTAGTTATAAGCAATCTTAACACATCATGGCTTAAACAGTCTATTGATAAAATGGCGGAAATGATTAGAAATTCTCAAATAATTATGATTCCCGGCGGGTTTAGCGCGGGTGACGAGCCTGAGGGTTCAGGTAAATTTATTGCCGCTGTTTTCAGAAACCCAAAAGTAAAAGACGCCGTTATGGATTTACTTAAAAACAGAGATGGTCTTATGCTTGGTATATGTAATGGTTTTCAGGCACTTATTAAACTTGGGCTCGTTCCTTATGGCGAAATAAAGGATATTGAGGAAAGCAGTCCGACTCTTACTTTTAATACTATAGGCAGACATGTTTCTTGTCTTACATCAACAAAAATTGTCTCAAATAAGTCGCCGTGGCTTCAGAACGTAGATGTAGGAGATATTCACAAAGTCGCTGTTTCACATGGTGAGGGAAGATTTGTAGCTGATTTGGAGACTATTAAGACTCTTGAGCGAAATGGTCAGATAGCGACTCAATATGTTGATGACAGGGGAATTCCATCATATGACATTAGGTATAATCCCAATGGTTCGTTATTCGCTATTGAGGGAATTACAAGTCCAGATGGAAAGGTTTTTGGAAAAATGGCTCATTCTGAACGTATAGGAAATTATCTTTATAAAAATGTGTGTGGAAATAAGGACCAAAGAATTTATTAATCTGGCGTAAATTATTTTAAATAAAGAAATAAAATACAAGGTTTATACAAAATTATTTGGAAGAGCTTGTTGTTGGTTTGAGAAGCGTGTGTTTTGGAAATAATAAAATACAATGGTGATGTAAAGCTAATTTCTTGATAATGTGAGTCAATTAAAGGTGGGTTTACAGTAAGGTCTCGATTTTTTTATAAAATCGCTTTTTGTGAGAATGTATATTTTTGGTTTGACAAATTTATGTTTTTAGTGTATAATATGGTTGATTTTTTTGAGAGTTTAAATTAAGTGGTTTTAAAGCTGAAAATGTAAAATCAAAAATATATAAACTTACAAATATACCAAAAATATCTATGAGTTTATGTTTAAATTATGCATATTATACTAATATTTTTTGGTGGGGAGTGAATTTATGAAAATATTTAGCGTAATTTTAGGCGCTTTAGGGGCGGTGTTTGGTATATCAGCCTTTGTTTTGGCAATAATAAGTCTCGCTAAGAAAAAGTAAGTGAAAAAATTGTTAAAAAAATATTTAAAAATATTTCTTTTTATGCTATAATATTGATAAAGGTTAGTCAATATTATAATTATACGACAGCCTAAGGCGGTGTGACTATTTACTCCGCTTACAGACTATTATAAATTTATTTAATAGGAGGATTTAAAAATGGTAAAAGTAGGTATTAATGGTTTTGGACGTATTGGTCGTCTTGTTTTCCGTGCTTCTGTGGAAAGAGATAATTTAGAGGTTGTTGCGATTAACGACCCTTTTATCGATGTTGACTATATGGTTTATATGCTTAAATATGACTCAGTTCACGGTCACTTTAAAGGCGAGGCTTATGCCAAAGACGGTAAGCTTGTTGTAAATGGTAAGGAAATTAAGGTTTTCGCTTGCATGAATCCTGAGGAAATCGCTTGGGACAGTGTAGGGGCTGATTATGTAGTTGAGTCTACAGGTGTGTTTACAACTATTGACAAGGCTTCTGCTCACTTTAAAGGCGGAGCTAAAAAAGTTGTTATTTCCGCTCCATCAAAAGACGCTCCTATGTTTGTTATGGGTGTAAATAATGACAAATATACTACAGATATGAATGTTGTGTCAAATGCTTCTTGTACAACTAACTGTCTCGCTCCTTTATCTAAAGTTATCAACGACAAATTTGGTATTGTTGAGGGTCTTATGACTACTGTTCACGCTACTACGGCTACTCAGAAAACTGTTGATGGTCCATCAAAGAAAGACTGGAGAGGTGGACGCGCCGCCGCGGCTAATATTATTCCATCATCAACCGGTGCCGCTAAAGCTGTTGGCAAAGTTATTCCTGAGTTGAACGGAAAGCTTACAGGTATGTCTTTCAGAGTTCCTACTCCTGATGTTTCTGTTGTTGACCTTACATGCCGTCTTGAGAAATCAGCTACTTACGAAGAAATCAAATCCGCTGTTAAGGAAGCTTCAGAAGGCGCTTTAAAAGGCATTTTGGGCTATACTGAAGATGATGTTGTTTCAACTGATTTTGTTGGAGAGTACTGCACATCTGTTTTTGACGCTAAAGCAGGTATAGCTTTAAATGACAACTTTGTTAAATTAGTAGCTTGGTATGACAATGAATGGGGATATTCAAACAAAGTTCTTGATTTGATTTCTCATATGTCTACTGTGGACAAGTTTTAATTGAGTGTCTAATAATTAAATTTGAGTTATAGAAACCTAAATAAGGTTTAGTAAAAATATTTTACTTTAATTTTTGAGTTATTCGGAAATTTTAACCATACTTTAGGTTATCGCGTAAGGAATTTTATTCACTAAAGTTGCAGGCTATTGCAAATCTGTGAAATGTTCTTTATTTTTAATGTAGCTTATAATATTAATCACGGTAAATTAGTTTTTTTGTGATTTTTGAAATGAGACTGTCTGAGAAATTATCTTTACAGGCAGTCTTGTTTTTTGATAGGATTATTAATTTAACCACTTTTCGTAATTGTGTATCTGATAGAAATCAGTTTAAAAATATGCATTGTGAATATACCACAAATACTTTATAATCAAGTATATAAATCGGAGTATGCAAATATTGAATGGGAAGAGGAAGCGCTGTAATGGAAATTAGGAGCATAATTATACGAAGTTGTATTGGTTTAATTTTTGCGATTTACGGTTTCGTCTCAATATTAATATATTGCAAAAAGCGGGAAAATCGAAAAAAAGAAAATTTTGTTCTTTCTTTGGTTTGCATTTTTGAGGGTATATTCTTGTTGGGACATATTATTTTACAAATTACTTGAATTCCAGTTTGCAATCAGGCTTTATACAATGGAAACACTTTTCCGAAAAGGGAGTTAATTTATAATTAGAATGTGTGTATGCAATTATGTGGTATATCTATAGTTTTTGGTGTTTTTATTTTAAAAGCGCGTGGACTCTAGAATCTACTATTTATTCAATTTTATCAGATTTTATTTAGTTTTAAGATATATTCTAAATTATGTCAATTCAAGAATAAATATGGGAAAGAAAAAATATTTTGTCCAATTTTTTTTACGCTTTCAGCGTTTAAAAGACAAAACGCTTCTCACTAAAATCTTGAATAAAGTATTTTTTCTTTTTTTTATTGGAATTGCTGTATGTTCTTATAATATAAATATGGGGTCTTAAAAAATGGAAGAAATTGATTTATTAAGTACTATACAACAAAAAATTCCTGAGCTTAGCAAAGGACAGAAAAGAATCGCGAAATTTTTAATTGAGGATTATGATAAAGCTATTTATCTTACTGCCTCAAAGCTTGGAGAGGTTACGGGAGTAAGTGAATCTACAGTTGTAAGATTTGCTATTGAACTTGGATTTGACGGATACCCTAAATTACAAAGAGCGTTAGTGGATCTTGTCAAAACAAAACTTACCGCTTCTCAAAGAATTCAGGTTTCTTCTGATAGAATGGAAAAAAGTGACAAAGGTATCCTTAAAGCAATTTTAGAATCAGACTCTGAAAGAATACACAGAACCTTAAATGAAATTGATGAAAATATATTTAAAAAGTGCGTCAATGAGATTATCTCCGCGAAAAAAGTTTATATTTTTGGGGGAAGGAGTTCTTTTTCTCTTGCCTCGTTTCTTCATTTTTATCTTAATCTTATGCTTAACGATGTTGTTCTTATTAATTCATACGCTTCTACGGAAATTTTTGAGCAGATTTATAAAATGGACAACGATGATTTATTTATCGGAATAAGTTTTCCGAGGTATTCTCAAAGAACTATAAGAGCTATGGAGTACGCGGGGAAACGAGGAGCCTCTACTATCGCGATTACCGACAGCAAGGCATCTCCTCTTATTAAACATTCTGATTTATCGCTTACGGCAAGAAGTGATATGGTATCTTTTGTCGACTCCCTTGTGGCGCCGATGAGCGTTATTAACGCTTTACTTGTGGGAATTAGTGTGAGTAAAAAAGACGACCTTATCAAAAATCTTGATAATCTTGAAAGGATTTGGAACGAATATCAAGTTTACACATCAAACTCAACGTAAAAAATATATAGGATTGGTTTTTATGAAAAAAGTTGTTGTAATAGGCGGCGGCCCGGCCGGTATGATCGCGGCAGGCAACGCCGCTTTAAACGGAAATGATGTTATTCTTTTTGAGAAAAATGAAAAACTCGGCAAAAAACTTTATATAACGGGGAAAGGCAGATGTAATCTTACCAATGCTTCAGAACCTGAGACTCTAATAAAAAATACTGTTGGAAATCCTTATTTTATGTATAGCGCTTATTATTCTTTTGGAAGCGAGCGTACTATGGAATTTTTTGAGGATTTAGGCGTTAGGTTAAAGGTTGAGAGAGGCAATAGGGTTTTTCCGAAATCTGATAAATCAAGCGATATAATAAAAGCGCTTGATAGATTTTTAAAAAATTCAGGAGTTGAGGTTAAATTAAATTCGGAAATTGTCGATATTATTATTGAAAATAATAAAGTTTTGGGAGTTGTGATGAAAGATAGGAAAAAGGTGTTGGCTCAAGCTGTTATTATTGCTACAGGTGGTCTTTCTTATCCTGTTACCGGTTCTGACGGGGCGGGATATGTTTTTGCTGAAAAAGGGGGACATATTATTTCGGGGCTTTATCCATCTCTTGTTCCTTTAAAGGTCTCTCAAAAATGGTGTTCTCTTTTACAAGGGCTTAGTCTTAAAAATGTTTCTATTGAAGTTAAAATAAGAGGTAAATCAGTTTATAAAGATTTTGGGGAAATGATGTTTACACATTTTGGTGTGACGGGCCCTCTTATTTTAAGTGCAAGCAGATATATTACGAAAAGAATTTCTGAAAATCCGGAGATTTATATAGACCTTAAACCAGCTCTTACAGAGAGGGAACTTGATTTACGTATTTTAAAAGATTTTGAAAAATTTATTAACAGAACTTTTAAAAATTGCCTTAATGAGTTATTGCCACAAAAGATGATACCTGTTATAATAGAGTTGTCGAAGATTAATCCTGATAAGAGGGTTAATGAAATTACAAAAGAAGAAAGAAAAAGAATTTGTTTACTGCTTAAAAACCTTAAACTGAATGTGATTGACACAATGGGATTTTCTGAGGCGATTATCACTTGTGGAGGAGTAAATGTTAATGAGATTGACCCGAGCACTATGAAATCTAAGATTATTGATGGGTTGTCTTTTGCGGGGGAAGTTATTGACGTGGATTGTTTTACAGGCGGGTTTAATTTACAGGTCGCTTTCTCAACAGGTTATTTAGCGGGAATAAATGCGTAAGGAGAGTGTAAAAGTTGTCTTATTGCGGTATAAGAGGCGCGATTACTGTTGAGGAAAACAGCAGGGATTGTATTCTTATGAATACTAAAATTCTTTTAAATGAGATTATAAAATCAAATAATATTGATTTAGATGATATAATTTCTATTATTTTTACTGCCACAAATGATATTGACGCTGTTTATCCGGCTGTCTCTGCGAGGGAGCTTGGCATACTGCACGCGGGTCTTATGTGTACTCAGGAAATGTATGTGAAAGACAGCCTAAAAATGTGTATTAGGGTTCTTGTTAGTTTAGACAGTAATTTGAGACAGAAAGACGTTAATCATGTGTATTTGAAAGGAGCCGTTAAATTACGTCCTGACTTGGTGAAAAAGAGTTTTATATCAATAGCTATTGATGGACCGGCCGGCTCGGGGAAAAGTACAGTAGCTAAAGAAATTTCCAAAACTCTCGGTTACATATATGTGGATACGGGAGCTATGTACCGTTCAGTTGCTTTATATTGTTTAGATAACGGAATTGACACAAAAGACGTTTTTTCTGTGGAAAATATTCTTGACAATATAAATATTGAGCTTAATTATATAAACTAAGAACAGCGGATGTATTTGATCGGAGACGATGTTACATCTAAAATAAGAACTCAGGACGTGGCGAGAGGGTCATCCGATGTTGCCACTATTAAGAGAGTTCGGGAGATTCTTGTTGATACGCAACGCAAAATCGCTAAGAGCGATAATGTTGTTATGGATGGAAGAGATATTGGTACTTGCGTTTTACCGGACGCAACCGTCAAAATATATATGGACGCTGAGATTCACGAAAGGGCGAAAAGACGCTGCGGAGAGCTTAAAGAAAAGGGTATTGCTTTTGATTTTGATAAAGTTAAGCAAGAGATTATTCAAAGAGATGAGAATGATAAAAGCAGAGAGTTTTCTCCTCTTAAAATGGCCGATGACGCGATATTTTTTGATTCTACGCATAAAACTGTTGAAGAAGTTAAAAATGAAATTATTAATATTATTAACGAAAGGTCTTGATTATGGAGATTATTCTTTCAAAATCAGCAGGTTTTTGTTTCGGTGTAAAAAGAGCTATAGAACGTGTATATAATATGACTGGTTCAGGCATAATATATACCTACGGACCTCTTATTCATAATAAATTCGTTATTTCAGACTTGGAGAAAAAAGGTGTTTTTGTTATTGACAATTTTGATGAGGTTAAAAAGGGAAGCGTTGTTGTTATTCGTTCTCACGGTGTGGCTGAATCAGTTTACAGAGAACTTGAGAAAAGAAAGATTAAATACGCTGATTGTACATGCCCTTTTGTGAAAAAAATTCATAATATCGTAAAAGACGCTTATCAAAAAGGTAATGAGATTATTATTGTGGGGAATTCAAGTCATCCCGAAATTATAGGAATAAACGGGTGGGCGGACAACCACGGTATTATTATAAATTCGCCTGAGGAGGCGTTAAAAACCAATATTGATAAAAACAAAAAATATACTTTGGTTGTTCAAACAACATATCAAAGAGATATTTTTGATGATATTTCAAAGATTTTTCGTGAATTTACAAATGTTGAAATTAATAATACTATTTGTTCAGCGACTGAGGATAGACAAAAGGAAGCTGAGAGAATTGCTAAAAATGTTGATAAAATGATTATTATTGGTGATGAAAAAAGTTCTAATACAAGAAAATTATTTGAAATAAGTAAAAAATATTGTGAAAATACATTTTTATGCGAAACAATTTATAATTTACAGTTGAATATTTTGCGAAAAAGTGATAAAATTGGAGTAACTGCCGGTGCGTCTACACCGCCGGCTATAATAAAGGAGGCTATTAATATAATGAGTGAAAATGAAAATTTCGCGGAGATGCTTGACCAAAGCTTAATTACTTTACATACAGGAGATGTTGTTAAAGGTACTGTTATTAATGTAAGCAACGGTGAAGTGTCTGTTAATCTTGGTTACAAATCAGACGGAATAATTCCTAAAAATGAATTTTCCGAAAATCCTGACGTTGACCCTGCTGATGTTGTTAAAACGGGCGATGAAATTGAGGTTTTTGTTGTGAGAGTCAATGACGGAGACGGCAACGTGCTTGTTTCAAGAAAGAGACTTGAGGCTAACAAAGGCTATGAGGAGATAGAAGAGGCGTTTAACAATAAAACTGTTATTAAAGGCAAAGTTGTTGATATTGTTAAGGGTGGTCTTATTGCTGTTATTAATAATAAGAGGGTTTTTGTTCCTTCTTCTCAGATTTCAAACAGATTTGTTGAGGACTTAAACGAGTTTAAAAATAAAGAATTTGATTTTAACATTCTTGAGTTTGATAAATCAAAACGCCGTATTATCGCGGGTAGAAAAGAACTTGTTCAGAAAGAAATAAATGAGAAAAGGCAGAAAGTATTTGATTCTGTTAAAGCGGGAGACAGAATTGATGGTACGGTAAGCCGTATTGTTGATTTTGGAGCGTTTGTAGATATTGGAGGAGTAGATGGACTTATTCATATTTCTGAGATGAGCTGGGGACGTGTTAAAAAGGTATCAGATGTTTTGTCAGAGGGTGACAAAGTAACTGTTACAGTTTTGGACGTAAACAGTGAGAAAGGTAAAATTTCTTTGTCTCTTAAAGATATTAACAACAATCCATGGAAGACCGCTTCTGAGAAATACGCTATTGGAAATATTGTCGAGGGCAAGGTTGTAAGAATGGTTCCATTTGGCGCCTTTGTTGAACTTGAGGAAGGAGTAGACGGACTTATTCATATTTCTCAAATTTCTTATAAACATATCGCTAAGCCGGAGGATGTTTTGGAAATTGATCAGGTTGTTAAGGTTAAAGTTACGGATTTTGACGCTGAGAATAAAAAAATCAGTCTTAGTATTAAAGAAGCTGATAAAAAGCCTGATGAAGAGAGCGCTGATAATAAAGCGGAGGAAATAGAAGAAAATACGGAAGCTTAAAATAGCTTTTATAAATTTAAGGAAACGGTGGTTGAACATCGTTTCCTTAAATTGTAAAAAAATACTTTTATATTGTGGGAATAATAATTAATTTATATATTTAATGTTTGAAAATAGTAAAAATTGGCATACAGAAAATTTCTTTTTATAAGGCGGTTGAGGAATATAGACAAATCCCTATGCTGACGATAACGCTGTAAAAAGGATTTTTTGCCGTCAAGCTTGTTTAATTTTAAGTTTATTGGTATTATATTTTTTATAAAATTTTTATATGGAGGATTTTTTTAATGTTTGATTTGAACGAACTGAATAATGTTGATTCTGAAATTAAAAGCGCTATTGAACAGGAACTTGAAAGACAGAGAAGTAACATTGAGCTTATAGCTTCGGAGAATTTTGTCTCAAAAGCGGTAATGGCGGCTATGGGTTCTCCAATGACCAACAAATACGCGGAGGGATATCCGGGGAAAAGATATTACGGTGGGTGCGAAAAGGTTGATATAGCGGAGAATCTCGCTATAGAAAGAGCTAAAAAACTTTTTGGGGCGGAGCATGCCAATGTTCAGCCTCATTCGGGTGCGCAGGCTAATATGGCTGTATTTTTTGCTGTTTTAAAACCAGGAGATACCGTTATGGGTATGAATTTGGCTCACGGAGGTCACCTTACTCACGGAAGTCCTGTTAATATGTCAGGAAAACAGTATAATATTATTCCTTACGGAGTTGAAAAAGAAACGGGAAGAATAGATTATGATGAGGTGAGACGTCTTGCCATTGAGCATAAACCCAAACTTATTGTAGCGGGGGCGAGTGCGTATTCACGTATTATTGATTTTGAGAAATTCAGTGAGGTAGCTAAAGAGGTAGGGGCGTATCTTATGGTTGATATGGCGCATATCGCGGGGCTTGTGGCAGCTGGACTGCATCCCAATCCTGTTCCTTACGCTGATTTTGTTACTACTACGACTCATAAAACTTTAAGAGGTCCAAGAGGCGGACTTATACTTTGTAAAGAAGAAAACGCCAAGCTTATTGACAAAGCTATTTTCCCAGGTATTCAGGGTGGCCCTTTAATGCATGTTATCGCTGCTAAAGCTGTTTGTTTTAAAGAGGCTTTATCAGATGAGTTTAAACAATACGCTAATCAAGTTGTTAAAAACGCAAAAGTTCTCGCCGAGGGTCTTGTTAAAAACGGTTTTGACATTGTTTCGGGCGGAACTGACAATCATCTTATGCTTGTTGATTTACAAAGTATGAACATTACGGGAAAAGAAGCTGAGAAAAGACTTGATGAGGTGTGTGTTACATGCAATAAAAACGCTATTCCTTTCGACCCGCAGAAGCCTTTTGTCACAAGCGGTATAAGACTTGGTACTCCCGCTGTTACTTCAAGAGGTATGGTTGAGGATGATATGCTTGAAATCGCTGATATTATTGGTCTTGTTATTAAAGATTTTGAGGGAAATAAAGCGGAGGCCAAAGCGAGAGTTGAGAAATTAGTATTAAAATATCCTTTATATTAATAAGTTAAAATTCATTAGAGGACTGTGTGAAGACTTTTTAATACAGCGCTATTTAATCATTGTCTATATACTTGTTGTGATTGTTTTAGTTTTTAAACAGTCCTCAATGATAATAAAACACTTTTTAAGACGAGAGTATATACTTTTAATAAAGTTATTATTTATACGACTTTAATAGTTTCAACATAGTGTTTTTAGGTACGTGCTAATGTTTTCTTAGCGAATTATATATGTAGATAATTATTGACAACATAAAAATTAATAATGTTATGAGTAGAAAATTTATTGATGATTCTGTTAATATATTTAAGGGAGACGGCGATTTTGTTTTAAATGTTGATATAGTTTCTGAGAAATTCACGTTTAAAAATATATTTAGAATGTATACATATATTACTGAAAGTATACCTTGGATAAGTTTTGATAAAAAATATAATCCTGTTTTGATTTTAAGTTTAGTGAGAAATCCCATTGACTGAGCGTGAATTGAAAATCCTCCCCAAGATATTATTCCCGCTGTTATCGCGATTGTTGTTATATCATGAGGCAAAGAGGCGATATTTTTACAGCCGTTTGTTATTTCAAGCATACCTGTCGCCATGGGAAAAATATAATCTGTATTTATATTTAATATATTAAATAACGGAGTCATAAGTTTTGTTAAAAATATCGATATTTCTGTTATTTCCATCATTTTTGAAAGAACTGAAAACAATATTATAAAGCCGCCTATCATAAGTATTGATTCCATAGAGTCTTTTATGCTTTGTTTTAATATTATTCCGATTGACATATTGTTTTTTATATAATCATTTTTTATTTGTAATATTGTGGATTTTAAATTAGGTGTTTTTCTTTTTAATGATATTTCAGATGAGTTATAATTTCTTAACGCTATTCCTATTGTAAGAGCTGAGAGATAGTGGGAAAATATTATAAGGGTTCCCGCTTTGGGAAGATTCAACATTGAGACCGCTACTGTACCAAGTATAAAAAGCGGACCTGAGTTATTTGTGAACATTATAAGTTTTTGCGCCTCGGATTTTGTTATCTTATTATTTTCATATAATGACGCTGTTATTTTCGCACCTATAGGGTATCCGGAGATAAATCCCATTATTAAAGCGAATGCCCCATAGCCTGATATTTTAAAAAGTTTTCGTGTTATAGGCTCCGCCGCTATTCCTATTAAATTTATAAAACCTGTCATAGATAAAATATTAGCTCCTATTATAAATGGAAGTAAAGACGGTATTACATTATTAAACCAGAGCAAAAGTCCATTTTTTGCTGAGGTTATTATACCGCTTGGAAATAATATTATCAGAATATTGAAAAATATAACTGCTATTGGTATAATATAAATAATGGAATTTTTTATTATTGATTTATTTTTCAATTTTATCACTCCTTACATTAATTTATTTTTTTTAATGTAAAATTATGATTGATTGGAGAGGATTGATTTTGCGGAAAAGAGGAAGAAACAGCGCAAGAGGTTATCCGGATTCTTTTGAAGGTTCAAAAAAAACTAATTTAAAACTATCGGAAAAAAACATGAGAAAAGATAGAAGCGTTAATTATGACGAGGACAGAAAGCGTTCTTTGCGTGAAGTGGAGGAGAGAAGAAAAAAAAGAGCGGAGAGAATCAAAAAGGCTGACGCCAGAAGAGAAAAAAGACAACGACTTACGCAAGGCAAAGGTCTAATTTATATTGTTTTTATTTTTATATGCATATATTTTATTGGATATGGTTTTGTATTTATGTCGAGGGAAAATATTCCTTTTGACACTATTCAGTATGGAAGTATTGATGAACCGAAGACAGTTAAGGGAATTATTATAAGAGACGAGACAATTTATAAATCCACCGCCAACGGGGCTGTTATTTTTAATGTTTCCGACAAGGAAAAGGTAAAAGGTGGGGCTAAAATTTGCAGTGTGAGAGATGAGGAGGCTGTTAAGTCTTTTGAGGATAATCTTAACGATATAAATAAAAATATTTTTACAATGCAGGAAAACAGAAGTGAACTTTCTTTATTTTATGACGATGTTAAAAAAGTAAATTCTCAGATTAAAGATATTGTCGATATGTCGGTGTATAATTTCAGTGTTTTTAATATTGACGCTGTAAATGATTTTAAGTCAGCCGTTCAAAAAAAGATTGAGACAAGAAATCAAATGCTTTTATCAGAAAACAGGGGTAGCCTTACAGAACTTGTTGAGAAGAAAAAAGAGCAAGAGGACGCTATTTCTAAAAATATATTGACTTTATCGTCTAAAAACGGGGGGATTGTATCATATTATACAGACGGACTTGAGGAAAGTTTGAATATAGATAAGCTTGACAGTGTGACAAAAGAACAGACAACTATGGAAAGTGAGTCTTTTGACTTAAAGACATTTGTCTCAGCGAATGACAGGGTATTTAAAATTGTAAACAGCAATGAGTGGTATATTGCCGCCTATATTCCCAATAATTATATAGATGATTGGAAAGAGGGAGACTCTGTAGTTATATATACGGATAACAGC
>CANOGI010000009.1 GCA_947565475.1 uncultured Eubacteriaceae bacterium | reverse complement strand
AAAAAGGATTTTTATCCGCCGAACTTGTTCGGGTTTTCAAGTGATTTGACTATATATGAAACTATAGTTTCACGCTTATCAAATAGCCGTAATTATATAGTTTAGAAAGAGTCTATTATAGTCAAATAGACAATAAAATAAATTTTATTTTGTGTTTATTGTAAAATTCGCGGGTTATAAAATTTTTATATATGGTTATAATAGATTTGTTTAATAAAAATAATAGATTGTATGGGATTTTTAAGAGAGGCGTTTTTTATTACAGAGAGAAAAGGAACACGCCTTGATTTACCATAAAAAGATATGGGTTGTGTTTTTATGAGAGATAGAGATGATAAAGAGGAAATCTATAAAAATTTTAAATTCAGTGATTTTGAGAAATCGGAATTTGAGAAAAGAAGAACTTCGGCTTTTGAGAAATGGGAAAAAAATAACGAAAGTCAAAGAAAATCAAATCCTTATAATTTTATATCCATTTTTATTCTCACGGGATGTACTGTTGGTGTAATTATTTCTATTATTTTGGACACTAATATTTCTCATGGCGTCTTATACGGAGTATTGCTTGGATTTTGTCTCGGCTCATTTATGGCGGGAAGAAAGAGAAAATAAAAAAGTGGGTGTGAAAAATTTATTTTTTCACACCCACTTTTTTATTAGTTTTGGCGGTGAGATGATTTTTTTCCGTAAATATGAGAAACCTCAATTTTCATAACGGTTAAGGATTTAAGTATTTTATCGTCAAAGTCAAAATCATTTCTTGATTTTAAGTATTGATTCATTAAAATTGTTAATCCATACGCTTTTTCTTCTTCCGGCAATATTTTTATAATTCCATTTCCGCATACGCTCTCATATTCCATAGTTGATTTACAGACTGTTTTATCGTCTAAAATCAAATTTTCCGCACAGCGCGCGGCAAAACCAACGTGATTATTTTTATTTAAAAGGTCTATTTTTTTTCCTTTGCCGGCTCCGTGCAAATATATCTCAAATAGTCCGTTTTTTAAAGTTACTCCAAAGTTTAACGGTATTATATAAGGAAAATCATCATCAAAAAAAGCTATGTCGCATACTTCGCATTTTTTCATAATTTTATAAATTTCTTTTATATCGGTTATTTCCCTGTCGGTTCTTCTCATTATTTTTTATCCTTTCTAATCTCTAAAATTCAGACAATACAGAATCGAGAATATTTATTCCCTCGTCAATATGTTCTTTTTCCGCTATCAGCGACGGAACAAAACGGATTACATTTTTTCCCGCGTTTACAAGAAGAAGTCCATTTTCTATAGTACGCTTTATTATATCGGAAACGGTTATGGAGAGTTCTATACCCTGCATATATCCTATACCACGAACATCGGTTATTATGGGATATTTAGATTTTAAGAAATTTAATTTTTCTGTAAGGTATGAGCTGTTTTTTCTAACATTTTCAAGAAGACCGCCTAAAAGCTCGTCTACCACAACGTTTCCAGCGGCGGCGGCGAGAGGGTTTCCTCCGAAAGTAGAGGCGTGGTCACCAGGTTTAAAGCTTTCGGCGAGTTTATCCGTTGCCGCCATTAAGCCCATAGGCACGCCTCCGGCTATACCTTTAGCGGTACATACCGCGTCCGGCACGACTTTAAAGGTCTGATAGGCGAAGAGTGTTCCCAGACGTCCAACTCCGCACTGTACCTCGTCAAATATGAGCATAATATCTTTTTCATTACAAAGTTTTCTTATTTTTTCAAGATACTCTTTCTCAGCCGGGTGTATTCCTCCCTCTCCCTGCAACGGTTCCAATAAAATAGCGCACGTTTTATCTGTCAATACTTTAGTGAGTGACTCAAAATTGTTAAACTCAGCGTATTTTATTCCGGGAAGAAGCTCTCCTAAACCCTCTTGATAATGAGGTTGGCCCGTTGCCGTTACAGCTCCGAAAGTTCTTCCGTGGAATGAGTTTTTCATTGTGATAATTTCATAACGGTTTGTTTTGCTTCCGTATTTTCTTGATACTTTTAACGCCGCTTCTATAGCCTCCGCTCCGCTGTTGCAGAAAAACACTTTGTCAAAATCACTGTTTTCCACAAGTTTTGAGGCTAATGATATTTGCGGTTTTGTATAATAAAGATTTGAGCAGTGGATTAATGTTTTCGCTTGATTAGTTATAGCTTCCGTTAATTTTTTATGGTTATGCCCCAATGAGTTTACGGCTATACCAGCCACAAAATCAAGGTATTTTTTTCCGTTCTCGTCGTAAACGTACATTCCGTCTCCCTTTTCAAGAACTATAGGAAAACGGTTATAAGTATTCATTACTGTTTTCGCGCCTTGCTCAAAAGTATTCATTGTCTCTTCCTCCTTGTTAATGGACTGTGAAAGCCGTTTTAAGCCTCTATAAGGGTTCCTATGCCTTTTTTCGTGAATATCTCAAGTATAAGGCAGTGTTCTATTCTTCCGTCGAGAATATGGACGTTATCCACGCCGGCGTCAACTCCCGCTATACAGCAATCGACCTTAGGAATCATTCCTCCTGATATTATACCGTCTTTTATCATATTTTTTACTTCTTTTACATTCATTATGGATATTACGCTTGATGGGTCGTTTATATCAGCCAAAACACCGGGTACGTCGGTTACGAAAACAAGTTTTTGAGCGTGAAGAGCGCCGGCGACAGCCACTGCGGCGTAATCGGCGTTTATATTATAGCTTTTTCCGTCGGGGCCGACTCCTATTGGAGATATTACAGGTACAAAATCGTTGTCTATAAGAGTATTTATAAGTGATGTGTCGACGTCGGTTATTTCCCCAACAAGCCCTAAATCCTCGCCGTCTGACATAAGTTTTCTAACTTTTAAAAAGTCGGCGTCTTTTCCGCAGATGCCCACGGCTTTTATACCCTGAGCGCATAATTCTGTCGTAAGGTCTTTATTCAATTTTCCGGCGAGTACCATCTGCACAACTTCCATTGTCTTTTCATCGGTTACTCTGAGCCCGTTTTTAAATTCTGATTTTATATTAAGTTTCTCAAGCGTTTGATTTATGTCTTTTCCGCCTCCGTGCACGAGAACGGGTTTGAAGCCGACGTATTTCATCAGCGCTATATCCTTTATAAGCGTATTTTTTATATCCTCGTTCACAAGAGCGCTTCCGCCGTATTTTATCACAACGGTTATTCCGTTAAACTCTTTTATATATGGAAGAGCCTCGGTTAATATCTGCGCTTTTTCTATTACTTCTTTCATCATTTTTATAACCTCTTTTGTATTTGTTTAGAAAATCACTACTATTTACGAACGGTAATCGCCGTTTATTTTAACATAGTCATAAGTGAGGTCACAGCCCCATGCAGTAGCTGTTTCTGTTCCCTCTTTTAATTTTATGTCAATATATATATCCGATTCTTTTAAAATATCCGCCGCTTTATCCTCATCAAAAACTATTGGAGAACCGTTGTCCATAAGAAGAATCTCTCCCGCTTTACTTCTAAATACTATGGTCACGAGATTTGGGTCAAACTCAGCTCCCGAATAACCCATAGCGCAGAGCACTCTGCCCCAGTTAGCGTCAGCTCCGAAAAGAGCCGCTTTAAAAAGATTTGACGAAACAACGGAGTTTACGAGTTTTCTCGCGCTGTCTTTTGTTTTTACGCCGGATGCGGTTACTTCCATTAATTTTGTGGCTCCCTCGCCGTCTTTTACACAGTTTATGGCGAGGGTTTTGTTTATCTCAAAAAGGGCTTCTTTAAAGGCGTTATAATCGGCGTTTTCCTCTGTAATAGGGTCGTTTTCAGCCAGACCGCTGGCGAGAACCAAAACGGTGTCGTTTGTACTTGTGTCTCCGTCGACGCATATCATATTAAAAGTGTCCTCAACGCACTCTGACAGGGCTTTGTCAAGCATTTCTTTTGATATGTCGGCATCGGTTGTTATAAAACAGAGCATTGTAGCCATATTTGGATTTATCATTCCAGAGCCTTTAGCCATTCCGCCTATTGTTACCTTTTTTCCTGAAAGCTCTACTTCCACACATATTGTTTTTATAAAAGTATCTGTCGTCATAATAGCCTCAGCCGCTAATTCGCCGTCCTCAAAGCTGTCTGACAAGAGGGGATATGTCGTTTTTATGCCATCGGTTAATTTTTCCATAGGAAGATTTACACCGATTACTCCCGTTGAGCAAACAAGGACATTTTCTTTATCACAGCCGGCAAGCTTGGCGAAAACTTCCGCTGTGGTCTCAGAATCCTTTAATCCTGTGGTTCCTGTACAGGCGTTGGCGTTTCCGCTGTTTACGACTATTCCTTTTATTTTATTCTCTTTAGTTTTTACCCTTTCTATATCCCAGAGTACGGGCGCCGCTTTTACTATATTTTGAGTAAAACAGCCTGACGCCGTACAGAGGTTATCGCTTAATATAAGGGCAAGGTCTTTTTTCTCTTTTTTTAAGCCGACAAAGTTTCCCACGGCCTTAAAACCTTTAGGGGTTGTCACGTTTCCTTTTATTATTTTCATGTATTTCATCCTTTCCATAATTAAATAGGAAATACAGGTGGATGTTCTATTCCTGTTTTCTCGTCAATGTCAAACAATATATTCATATTTTGAACAGCCTGACCCGCTGCCCCTTTAAACAAGTTATCTATCGCTCCGGTTACTATTATCCTATTTGTTCTGTTATCAATAGTAAAGCCTATATCGCAGAAGTTTGAGCCTTTTACCCATTTTGTCTCAGGGAATACTCCCTCTTTTGTAAGGCGGACAAAATATTCGTTTTTATAGTATTTCTCATATACTGATTTTATATCGGCATAGCTGTAATCGCCATTTAAAGAAGCGTAGCATGTAGATAGTATTCCTCTATTCATAGGTATTAAATGAGGCGTGAAAGATAAAACTATTTTCTTTCCGGCCGCTATTGAGAGCTGTTCCTCTATTTCAGGGGTATGTCTGTGAGAGGCTATTTTATACGCTTTTACGGATTCGTTTACCTCGTCAAAGTGAGTTCCTAAGCTTATTCCACGTCCCGCTCCAGTTACGCCTGATTTCGCGTCTATTATTATTGTGTCTGAGTCTATTAAATTTTCTTTTACCAACGGGTAAAGAGAAAGGATTGAGCAAGTGGTGTAACATCCGGGGTTGGCTATTATTCTTTTATTTTTTATTTTATCCCTGTTTATCTCGCACAGTCCGTATACGGCCTCGGGAAGTATTTTTTTTGCCTCGTGAGACGTTTTATACCACTTTTCGTATACATCAAAATCCCGCAGGCGGAAGTCCGCTCCTAAGTCTATTATTTTCGTGTTCTCAAGTATTTTCTCAGTTACTTTTTTACTCGCTACACCATGGGGAAGAGCCAGAAAAATTACGTCGCATATTTTTGCCATTTCCTCTATATTCTCTTCCTCGCATATTTTTTCAGTATGCCTGAAATTCTCGTATACACTTCCGTAATTTTGACCTTTGTAGCTTTGAGACGTTATTACGGCTATTTCAGCTTTCGGGTGGTTTGTAAGTATTCTCACAAGCTCGCTTCCGGCGTAGCCCGTCGCTCCGATTATTCCCGCTTTTATCATAGTTGTTTCCTCATTTCTCATGTATAATTAATAATGTTAATAATTATACATTTTTACATTAATTTATGCAAGGATAATTTTGTATAAAATTTATGATGTATATTACTTGAAAATTAGTAAAAATTAAATTAGTAAAAATAAACTCAAAAAAAATATGCAAATACAATGAATAAATATTCATTAATTTAAAGCTTTTGAAAAAAAATTATGAAACAAAAAAGACAATGAAATTTTATATTGAATATTTTTTTTAAAAAGTGTATAATTATTACAACTTTATTTTTAGGAGGATTTTATTATGAAAATTGTTCTTGCTTATTCAGGCGGTTTGGATACTTCCGTTATTATACCTTGGCTTAAAGAAAATTATGACAATGCCGAAATTATAGCGGTGTGCGTTGACGTGGGACAAGGAAACGAAACGGACGGAATGGAAGAAAAAGCCCTTAAAATGGGCGCAAGCAAAATTTATATCGAGGACGTGAGAGAGGAATTTATCACGGGATATGTTTATCCTATGGTTAAAGCGCACGCTGTTTATGAGGATAAATATCTTCTGGGAACTTCTATCGCCAGACCTCTTATCGCTAAAAGACTTGTTGAGATAGCTCTTAAAGAGGGCGCCGAGGCTATTTGCCATGGATGTACGGGAAAGGGCAACGACCAGATTCGCTTTGAGCTTACAATAAAAGCCCTCGCTCCTCAGATTAAAATTATCGCTCCATGGAGAACATGGGATATTTCATCAAGAGATGAGGAAATCGAATTCCTCCAGAAGAGAGGACTTCCTGTTCCAATGAAAAAAGAGGAAAGCTACAGCAGAGACAGAAACTTATGGCATATAAGCCACGAGGGACTCGACCTTGAGGAGCCGGAAAATGAACCTGATTTTAAAAACATTCTTAAATTGGGGGTAAGCCCTGAGGAGGCTCCGGACGAACCTACTTATATTGAGATTGAGTTTGAGAAAGGCGTTCCCGTTTCTTTGGACGGAAAAAAGGTTTCTCCTATTGAGCTTATGGACAAGCTTAACGAGCTTGGAGGCAAAAATGGTATAGGTATCGCCGATTTAGTTGAGAACCGTGTTGTTGGCATGAAGAGCAGGGGAGTTTATGAGACTCCGGGAGGTACTATTTTATACGCCGCTCATAGAGATCTTGAATACCTTTGTCTCGACAAGCAGACTACTTCTTTTAAAGAGGTTATCAGAAACAAATATACGGAAATTATTTACTCAGGAGAGTGGTTTACTCCTTTAAGAGAGGCTTTGGCGGCTTTCGTTGACTCAACTCAGGAAACTGTTACAGGAAAAGTTAAACTTAAATTATACAAAGGAAATGTTATATCCGCGGGGGTAAGCTCTCCCTATTCTTTATACAGCTCAGAACTGGCAAGCTTTACGACAGGCGAGCTTTACAGCCACAAAGACGCCGACGGATTTATTAATCTCTTTGGTCTTCCTCTTAAAGTCAGAGCTATGATGAAACAGCAGAGAGGTGACAAGTAATGAAACTTTGGGGCGGAAGATTTACAAAGTCTACCGACAGTTTTACCGACCATTTTCATTCCTCTATTTCTTTTGATAAAAGAATGTATAAACAGGACATCGCCGGAAGTATCGCTCACGCTGATATGCTTGGGGAACAGGGAATTATATCAAAAGAGGATTCTGAGCTTATTAAAAAAACATTAAATGAGATTCTTGACGATATTTCAAAGGGAAATGTTACATTTGACGAAAAGGCCGAGGATATTCATATGAATATTGAGACAATACTTATTGAGAGAATCGGCGACGTCGGAAAGCGTCTTCATACAGGAAGAAGCAGAAACGACCAAGTGGCGCTTGACCTTCGTATGTATTTAAAAGAAGAGATTACAGAAATTAAAGGAATTATTAAAAAACTTTTAGGCGTTTTAAATAATACGGCTAAAGAGAATATTGATACCATTATGCCGGGGTATACTCATCTTCAAAACGCTCAGCCCGTTACTTTCGCTCATCATCTGCTCGCTTATACAGAGATGTTTAAAAGGGATTATGACAGGCTGTCGGACTGTTATAAAAGAACAAACGTTATGCCATTGGGAGCGGGCGCTCTCGCCTCAACGACATATCCTTTAAACAGGGAGCTTGTATGCGAGTCTTTAGGCTTTGATAGCATTACTTTAAACAGTATGGACAGCGTAAGCGACAGGGATTTCAGTGCCGAGCTTTTATACTGCTTGTCTATGGTTATGATGCATTTAAGTCGTTTCTGCGAGGAAATTATTTTATGGTCAAATCAACAGTTTAAATTTATTGAGCTGTCAGACGCTTATAGTACAGGCAGTTCTATTATGCCCCAGAAAAAAAATCCCGATATGGCGGAACTTATAAGAGGAAAGACAGGACGAGTATACGGCGACCTTATGGGATTTTTAACGGTTATGAAAGGTCTTCCACTCGCTTATAACAAAGATATGCAGGAGGACAAGGAAAGCGTTTTTGACGCTGTGGACACGGTTAAAATGTGTATGCCCGTGTTTACGGCGATGATTGAGACTATGAAAATTAACAAGGAAAATATGAGAACAGCGGCAAGGGGTGGTTTTATGAACGCCACGGACGCCGCTGACTGGCTTGTTAAACAAGGAGTTCCTTTCCGTGACGCTCACGCTGTTATAGGTCGGATGGTTTTATATTGTGTTGAAAACTCAAAGGCTTTGGAGGATTTATCTATTGAGGAGATGAAAAAGTTCAGCGAGGTTTTTGATGAGAGTGTTTTTGACGCTATTTCACTTGAGAAGTGCGTTGAGGCCAGAAAGGTTGACGGAGGACCATCTAAGTGGTATATTGAAAAGTTGATTGCTTTCAATGAGGAATTTATATCGGGACTTTAACCGACAAAGAAAGTTCCCTGTTTTTTAAGCGGGGGTACTTACTCTTGTATTCAGAGGGAGCGCAAGCCAGGTTGCAAGGGCGAGAAGCGAAACGAGGTTTTGCGATTAGCCTCACTCTGAATACAAAGGAGAATACTTTTGCCGTCGGTTACGAGAATTTTTGTTATACAAAAATTCAAGTAGTCTTGCCCCGAGAGGGTAATTATAATGTCTTTTCGGGCGTATTTATAAATTAATTGATGTTTAACGCTATAATAGACTTCTTTCGAAACTATAAAATTATGACTATTCAATAAAAAAATATTTTATTTAATGGTTTAGCGAAAGGCATTTTGCTTTTTTAAATGCCGAAAGCGTAAAGAAGCATTAAATTAAATATTTTTTTCAGATGTTACTTCTATAAACGTGAAGTTTCGAAAGAAGTCTAATGAAAGGGTGGTTTTGTTTTTTATGAAAGTTTGGAACGTAAACGACGAGAGATTTTTAAAATACGGAAAAGTGATTAAAGGATATGACTTAAACGGGATTGTTTCAGCTCTTGAAAAACTTCCCGCCACAGACGACGTTGTATACGAGCCGTCGGAAGAGAGTCTTGAGAAATTCAGCGATATGTTCGCCGAAAGATTTTTTGGTCAGATGGACGTTCAGGTAGGATTCTGCAACGGAAAAAATTATCTCCTTAACGCTGTTGAGTATCACAGAAGCTCAGAAATTAATATCGCTGCCAAAGACGCAATATTGCTTTTAGGCTCTTTACAAGATGTGAAAGAGAATGGAGAGGGAAACTTTACTTATGATACTTCTCTTATAGAGGCTTTTTTAGTTCCCGCTGATACCGCTGTCGAGCTTTACGCCACTACGCTGCATTACGCTCCGTGTTCTGTTGGCGACGGCTATTTTAAAATGGCCGTGGTTTTGCCAAAGGGCACCAATTATCCTCTTGATAAAACTTTTGACACAGGAGAGGAAAAACTTCTTGCCGCTAAAAATAAGTTTCTTATAGCTCATAAAGACGCTTGCATTAAAGACGCTTTTAACGGGCTTATGGGAGATAATATCGACGTTAGAAATGATTAAGAAATAAATAAAAATGTTCAATAACCTTATTAAGACGATTTAAAAATTTTCTGTCAATTATTATTAGACTTCTTACGAAACTTCACGTTTATAGAAGTAACGTCTGAAAAAAATATTTAATTTAATGCTTCTTTACGCTTTCGGCATTTAAAAAAGCAAAATGCCTTTCGCTAAATCATTAAATAAAATATTTTTTTATTGAATTGTCATAATTTTATAGTTTCGAAAGAAGTCTATTGATTACAGAAATTTGAAAAGGTTTATGTAAATAAGCGTAATTAGCTTAGTTATTATAGTCAAACCACTTGAAAATAAACAAAAGGAGGCGAGATTAAAGTTATTTTCGTGAGGAAGGGGAAGTAGAGCATAGTCCATAGCCTATGCTGACTGACGCTAACGAGGCAAAAAAGATTTTAAACCGCCGAACTTGTTTATTTTTCAAGTGGTTTGACTATAAATATACTATGGACTGTTTTTTTACTGACGGAGGAAGTACCTTGCTTATTAAACGGGGGTACTTACTTTGAATACAAAGGAGAATACTTTTGCCGTCGGTTACGAGAATTTTTGTTATACAAAAATTCGAGTAGTCTTGAGGGGTTTTATTTTAGAACGTGCCTAAGTGGGCTGAAAGTCGATATGTCTATGGAAAAAGTGAATAGGCATAAACATCGATGATTTAAAAATTTTTTTGAAATTGTATAATAGACCTGTTCAATAATTTTTGAACAGGTCTATTATACAAAGATATTCTGTTTTATAGTCGATACAAGTGATTTGACTATAGGAAACACCGCACAGTTAGTATTTTATGGTTTTGGCTTATATCTTCCTTTTTATCGTCAAAACCTCTTAACATAGACTTCGACTATGAATTCACCCCGAAGACAAATGCGGACGGCGAAGCCGGCTTTCGCTGAAAGCGAAAGTGATGATACACGGGCTTTTTTCTCGAATAGAAAAATATTATCTCAAACCCATTTTATTGAATTATGCAGTGTTTCCTATAACAGCTTTATTATTTTAAGGAGGCGGTTAGATGAAAAAAAAGATTATTATAGGCGTTTTGGCTGTATTGGCGGTTGCCGTGATTATAGCTGTTTTTTTTCTGCTAAACAGAGATGTTATAGGTACAGAACGGGCACAGGCTATTGTTCTTGAACATTCGGGAATTTCAGCGGGTGACGCCAAATTTATAAAAATTGAGCGTGACGGGGATGAATATGATATTGAGTTTATCGCCCCCGACGGAAAGTATAAGTATGAGATATCTTCTTATACAGGAGATATTTTAGAGTATAAAAGAGACATAAACGAAGGAAAAACTATTTACGGCGATGAGAATGCTTCGGCAGAGCCACCGTTACAAAATGACATAGGGGAGGCTTTAACGGAGGAAAACTCTATGGATTTTTCCGGGGAGAATAATATTTCTGAGCTGCCGGAAAATAAAACGGCTCAATTAAAAAAATCGGAGGAAGAGAAAATATTCGATATAGCTTATAATCACGCTGGGATAAGATATGAGGACGTATTGTATTCGGAGATAAAGTTTAAGGAAGGCGTATACGATTTGGAATTTGATACAGTCGATTATGAGTATGACTATAAAATTTCGCCGAACGGTCAGGTAATTGAGTTTGAGAGAGATGTACAGGACGGCTATAGGCTAAGAAAGCACCATATAGACCATTATTAATCATATAGTGAACAAAATTTAACCGACAGAGGAAGATTTTGAATACAAGAGGCAAATATTTTTGCCGTCGGTTACGAGAATTTTTGTTATACAAAAATTTGAGTAGTCTTGACAAGAAGCGAAAAACATTTTATTTGCACTTTTTAAGTTTGTTCACTATAAAAGCCGAAATGAGAACTTGTGAGAAAGTTAATCGTTTACGTTTATAAAAAGGGTAATTTATTTAATTGGTTAAAAAGCAAGTCCCCAATTTCTAAATATTGTATTGACTAAATATAAGATTTTATATTATAATAATAAAATAGTTTTATTAATTTCTGACGGTTTGTTTTGTCAGAGCAATTTTTAATATTATTTCGTAAATTTATTTTGTATCACATAGGATTTTTAATTGGATTTGTAAAAGTATGTTAAAAATTTAATTTTCCTGTTATTTATACTAATCTCTTTTAGATATTTGCTAATAAAGATAATAACAAAAAATATTTTATTCGTGTTTATATCAAAATTTAAGTGAATTTAGAGTATTTTTATAAAAAAGCACGGGTAGTCTTCAGCGGAGATTAGTAATTAACTTTTTTATTTATAGGGAGGCTTTACATTTATGGAAAGAGTTTATAATTTTTCAGCGGGTCCGTCTATGCTTCCGCTGCCTGTTTTGGAGAAAATTCAGAAAGAATTGGTTTGCTACGGCAATTCAGGTATGTCTGTTATGGAAATGAGTCACCGCTCAAAGGTGTTTGAGGAAATTATTCAGGGCGCTGAAAAACTTTTAAGAGAGCTTATGAATATTCCAGATAATTATAAGGTTATGTTTTTACAGGGCGGAGGCTCAACCCAATTTGCCATGATTCCGATGAACCTTTTTAAAAACAAAAAGGCTGATTTCGTGAAAACAGGTCAATGGGCGAAAAAAGCTATTGAGGAGGCTTCTAAATTCGGTACAGCCAATGTTGTGGCTTCATCAGAGGATAAAACTTATTCTTATATTCCCGTTCTTCACAAAGAGGATTTTTCTAAAGACGCTGATTATTTCTACATAACTTACAACAACACTATTTACGGGACAAGATACACAGAACTTCCGGACACCGGCGACGTTCCTTTAGTTGCCGATATTTCAAGCAACATTATGTCAGAGGTTATAGACGTTAATAAATTTGGTCTGTTATTCGCGGGTGCTCAGAAAAACGTAGGCCCCGCCGGGGTGACTATTGTTATTATGAGAGAGGATTTAATAAGCGAGCCGATTGAGGGAACCCCAACTATGCTTACTTATTCTATTCACTCAAACGCGGGTTCTCTTTACAATACTCCTCCTTGTTTCGCTATTTACGCGGCTAAACTCGTATTTGAGTGGATTAAGGATATGGGCGGAGTCAAAGGTGTTCAGGCCATAAACGAAGAGAAGGCGGGAATACTTTATGACTATCTTGACGCTTCCAATATGTTTAAGGGTACAGTTGTATACAAAGACCGTTCTTTGATGAATATTCCTTTTGTTACAAAAAGCGACGAGCTTAACGCCAAATTTATCAAAGAGGCTTCTGACAACGGATTTGTTAATCTTAAAGGACACCGCACCGTGGGCGGTATGAGAGCGAGCATTTATAACGCTATGCCTGTGGAGGGCGTTTCAAAGCTTGTTGAGTTTATGAAAAAATTTGAGATGGAAAATAAATAGAACTATTCAATAACATAAGTGTGGTAATTAAATAGCAAGGGTTTTATAAGAATACAAGGAGATATTGAAGATGTATAAGGTTTTAACTTTAAATAAAATTTCAAAAGTTGGTTTATCGGAACTTCCGGCGGAGATGTATTCAGTTTCTGACGATGAAAAAAATCCTGACGCCGTTCTTTTAAGAAGTTTTAAAATGCACGATATGGAGCTTCCCGAGTCTCTTTTAGCCGTGGCGAGATGCGGTGCGGGGGTAAACAATATTCCTCTTGACAAATGTGCCGAGAAAGGAATAGTTGTATTCAACACTCCTGGCGCTAACGCCAACGCCGTTAAAGAGCTTGTCTTGACAGCCCTTTTGATTTCATCACGTAAAATTGTCGAAAGCTATGAATGGGCAAAATCACTTAAAGGCAGCGAGGGTATTCCGGCCGCTGTGGAAAAAGGAAAATCACAGTTTGCCGGCCCTGAAATCACAGGCAAAACTTTAGGTATAATCGGTTTGGGCGCTATCGGTGTGCTTGTGGCTGAGGCGGCTGTCGCTCTTGGAATGAAAGTTATAGGATATGACCCGTTTTTATCTTTAAACGGAGCTTTGAAACTTGACAAAGCAGTTAAGTATACTACTAATCTTGACGATGTTTACAGCGAAAGCGATTATATAACCGTTCATGTTCCTCTTACTCCAGATACAAAAGAAATGTTTTGCGAAGAGAGTTTCGCTAAAATGAAAGACGGGGTTAGAATTATCAATTTAGCGAGAGGAGAGCTTGTTAATATCGACGACATAAAAGAGGCTATTAAAAATGGCAAAGTGTCCAAGTTTGTCACAGACTTTCCGAACGAGGAGACAGTGGGGGTTGACGAAATAATCACACTGCCTCACTTAGGCGCTTCCACTCCGGAGGCGGAGGATAATTGCGCATCTATGGCCGCTAATGAGATGAGAGAATATTTAGAAAACGGAAATATTGTTAATTCCGTGAATTATCCAAATTGCTTTTTAGCGAAAAACTCTGAGTCAAGAGTTTGTGTTCTTTACAAAAACTCAGCGGACGCTGTTTCAAAAATCACAAAAGTTTTCGCTGACAAGGGTGTTACCGTTAAAGACATGGCAAGCAAAAGCAAGGGCGATTTCGCTTACTCGATTATTGACTTCGACGGGGATTATGATATGTCAGACGCTGTTGGATGTATAGAGGGCGTTATCAGAGTGAGAAATATTTAACCGACTAAGGAAGTCCCACACTTTTTAAGCGGGGGACTTCCTCTTGTATTAAATAGGAGGATAAGTTTTCGTTTATAGTCAAACTATAGTGAAAGAACTTAAAAAGAAGTAAAAAAATCATTTTACTCAAAAGTCTACAAAGTGTTTCGCAATTCGCTGACCGACTTTTACCGCAAGCGGACGTAAAATATTTTTCGTTATTCAAGTTCTTTCACTATACTTGAAAATAAACAAAAGGAGATAAGATAAAAATTATTTTAGCAAGGAAACGGAAAGAGAGCAAACTTAAAGTCTATGCCGACTGATGCTAACAAAGCTAAAAAAATTTTTAGCAGCCTATTTTGTTCATTTTTTAAGTTGCATATAAAGGCGGAGTTATCCGCGTTAACGCATAAGTATTTTTGTGATACAAAAATGTAAATAGTCTTTGATGTTTTATAAAACTTTCTATAATTTATTAAGGAGGGAAAACTATGTCAGTTATCAGACCTTTTAAAGCCATAAGACCGGCGTCGAATCTCGCCTCAAAAGTAGCCGCTCTTCCTTATGACGTTATGAGCAGTGACGAGGCCAGAGAAATGGTTATTGACAATCCTTATTCTTTTTTACACATTGACAAAGCGGAAATTGATTTAAGCCCTGATATTGACCTTTATGATGACAGGGTTTATGAGAAAGCCTCGGAAAATCTTCAGAAAATGATAGCTGACGGGGTTTTTATAAAAGACAGCTCTCCAATGCTTTATATTTATACCCTTACTATGAACGGGAAAAGCCAGACGGGTCTTGTCTCATGTACTTCTATCGACGAGTATTTGGAGGGGAAAATAAAAAAGCACGAACTTACGAGAGAGGCAAAAGAAAAAGACCGAATCCGTCATGTGGACACATGCAACGCTAATACGGGCCCTATTTTTCTTACTTATAGGCACAGAGATGAAATTTCTTCGGTTATAGAGAATTTTAAAAACAGCGAGCAGCCTGTATATGATTTCGTAACGGAGGACAATATTACTCACACTGTATGGGTAATTGACAAAGAGGACATTATTAAAAAGCTTATTGACGAGTTTAAAAAAGTTTCAGCCCTTTACATAGCGGACGGACATCACAGAAATGCCTCAGCCGTTAAGGTGGGTATTAAAAGACGGGAAGAGTTTCCGAATTTTTCAGGGGACGATGAGTTTAACTTTTATTTATCTGTTCTATTCCCTGACGACCAGCTTTTCATTATGGATTATAACAGAGTGGTGAAAGACCTTAACGATCTTTCGGACGACGAGTTCTTTAATAAAATCGGTGAAAACTTTATTATATCAGAGCGGGGAGAAAAAGGTTCTCCATATAAACCGGAGAAGCCGAGAACTTTCGGTATGTATATAGGGGGAAAATGGTTTTCTCTTGAGGCGAAAGAGACTGTCGGAAAGGGCGAGGACGTTGTGGGCCGTCTCGATGTTTCTATTTTGCAGAATTATCTTTTATCTCCTATTTTGGGAATAGAAGACCCGAGAAGCGATGACAGAATAGATTTCGTCGGAGGTATAAGAGGACTTGGCGAACTTGAGAAAAGAGTTGATTTAGGAGAGATGAAAGTTGCTTTTTCAATGTTTCCCACTTCTATGAGCGAGCTTATGGAAATCGCCGACAGCGGGAAGATTATGCCTCCTAAGTCAACGTGGTTTGAGCCGAAGCTTAGAAGCGGGTTATTTATTCACGAGTTATAATTATTAATAAGATTCTTTTATAGTGAAAGAATTTGAATAACGGTAAAATAAGTTTTTTTACTTCTTTTTAAGTTCTTTCACTATAACCGACAGAGGAAAGGGGGGTGTGAAAAATTTATTTTTTCACACCCCCTTTCTTTTATATTCCGAGGGAGCCTAAGCTCTCGATGAATACAAAAGCGAATATTTTCGTTGTCGGTTATGAGAGATTTATTTTTTCATGCTCTTCTTAATATAAGAGAGATTATTGAGAAGATTTATATATGTTACTGTATGGTACTTTGTGTTACTATATGTTATTGTATGTTACTATATTTTGTGGTATACTACAATCAAGTTAAAGATTGCCCGAGGGCGAGAGAAAAGCGAATCGATGAAACGATTCGCTTTTTTATGTACAGGGAATGAGGTATATAGTGAATAAAAATAAAAGAAGCAAATAAAATAATTTTTTTGCTTTTTTTATTTTGTTCATTATATAGTCAAATCGCTTGAAAATTGAACAAGTTCGGCGAAAAAAATAATTTTTATCTCGCCGTCTTTTGCTTATTTTAAAGTGATTTGATTATATACCGGAATTGCTGTAGGTTATAGATTTTATTTTGCTACAATTACAGGGGGAATTTTATGGGGAAAAAATTAAATGAAAGGCAGAAACGGGCCGCCGATTTTTTTATCGAGCTTGGAAACAAAACTCAAGCTCTTATTAAAGCGGGTTACAGCAGAAAAAGCGCCGGCAGTATATGCACTCGTTTTTTTGAGAATAAAGACGTTAAGGAATATGTAGAGCAAAGGCTTAAAACCTTAGACGAGGAGAGAATAGCGTCGGCGAGGGAGGTTATGACATATTTAACATCTGTTATGAGAGGAAAGGAAAAAGAGCAGGTTGTTGTAGTCACGGGAGAGGGCGACGGAGTGACAAAAGCTAAAAACATAGAGAAAACCATTTCAGCGAAAGAGAGAATAAGAGCCGCCGAACTTTTGGGAAAACGGTTTGGCATTTATACGGACAAAGTTAATTTAGGTGGTGTTTCTGTAATTATAAAGGATGATATTGATGAGTGAGATTAAAGAAATTTCACTTAGAGCGGTTATAGGCGGGGGATATGAAGATTTTTGGAATTTTAAGGGGAGGTACAGAGTATGCAAAGGCTCAAGGGCGAGCAAAAAAAGTAAAACCACCGCCCTTAACTTTATTTTCAGGATTATGAAATATCAAAATTCAAATTTACTTGTCGTAAGAAAGGTTTTCTCAACTTTAAAAGACAGCTGTTTTTCTGAGCTTAAATGGGCCACCTATCGTCTTGGGGTCTATGAACTTTGGGAATTTAAGCTTTCCCCCCTTGAGATGACATATAAGCCGACAGGGCAAAAAATATTTTTCAGGGGGCTTGACGACCCTTTGAAAATAACCTCAATTACCGTAAGCCGAGGGAGCCTTTGCTGGCTATGGATTGAGGAGGCGTATGAAATAACGATGGAAACAGATTTTAATATGCTTGACGAGTCTATAAGGGGGATTACCGAAAATGGACTGTTTAAACAAATTACATTAACTCTTAACCCATGGAACGAGCGCCACTGGATAAAAAAAAGGTTTTTTGACGCTCCTGCAAGTTCTGACATTTTAGCTAAGACGACGAATTATTTGCGGAATGAGTTTCTTGACAGCAGCGATATAAAGGTTTTTGAGGAAATGAGAGAGAATAACCCAAAAAGATACAGAGTAGCCGGACTCGGTTTATGGGGAAGCTCAGAGGGGCTTATTTTCGAGAACTGGGAGGAGAGGGATTTTGACATTAATGAAATATCTGGAAGAAGAGGCGTTAAAAGCGTTTTTGGTTTGGATTTTGGATATACAAACGACCCGACGGCTTTTTTTGCCGGGCTTATAGATTTAGAGAAAAATGAGATTTTTGTTTTTGACGAGATTTATAAAAAGGCCCTTACAAACAGAAATATTTTTGATGAAATCTATAAAAAAGGTTTCACTAAGGAAAAGATAGTCGCCGACAGCGCTGAGCCGAAATCAATTACGGAGCTTTATGAACTTGGTCTTACAAGAATTAAAAAGGCGAGAAAAGGAAAAGACAGTATTTTAAACGGTATTCAGTTTATACAGGGATTTAAGATTTTTGTCCTTCCTAAGTGTACCAATTTTATTACGGAAATTCAAAATTATTGCTGGAAAAGCGACAGATTTGGGCAAAAGGTGAATATTCCGTCAGATGATTTCAATCACTTGATGGACGCTATGCGTTATGGGGTTGAGGAATTTTTAAGAGGGGATATGTTCAGCTTTGATTGACTATAAAGCTGACCGTAAATTTTGAGAGGAGGTGAGAAAATGATTAAGAAAATTACCGAAAAGATTTTGGGATTCAGAAACGATACAGGTGAAGACCTTAATTATAATAAAGAGGACAAAATTTTTGACAGGGAATTTATAAGATTTCTTGAAAAGGAAGCCGACAGGTTTTTAAACTCAAAAAAAAGGGCCGATATGCTTATGGGTGAAAGGTATTACGATGGACGGCACGACATTATAAAAAGAAAAAGAACCGCTATAGGACAGGGCGGGGAGGTTACGGAGGTCTCAAATCTGCCCAACAATATTATTATCGACAATCAGTATGCCAGAATGGCCGACCAAAAAAACAATTATCTTTTATCCAAGGAACTCACGTTTATTTGTGATGATGAGAAATTTTTAAGGGAGGTAAAGGATATTTTGGGCCCTGGTTTTTTAAAAACCTTAAAGGCGGTTGGTTTAGACTGTTTTAACTGCGGGGTGGGATATATTTACGTATACTGCGACGATTTTGGAAAGCTTTCATTCAAAAGAATTTCACCTTATGAGATTATTCCTTTTAAAAAAGAGGGTGAGAGGGACTC
>CANOGI010000008.1 GCA_947565475.1 uncultured Eubacteriaceae bacterium | reverse complement strand
CCATAAAATACGTCTTTTTAAAGATTTCCAAACATTTATTATCTTTATACTTGTATTTTACCTGAAAAAATGATAGAATAAAAGACATATTGTAAATACAATTAGACAAAAAGTGAGGTTAGAAAATGTTGCCTTTTTATGAAATAAGAAAAACCGAGCTTACCGTGAAACACAACACATACGAGGTAAAATTTCCCGAGCATTTTCATAAATATATAGAACTTTTATACGTCTACGATGGTGCTCAGCATATAAAAATAGACAATAAAAATTATTGCGTGGGCAAAGGAGAACTTGCCGTAATATTTCCCGATATAATACATTCCTATTTTACCGAGAAAACAAAAACCGCGGACGAGCTTCTTATAATGTGCGACCCTAAATTGTTAGGCTCTCTTTTCCCAAGCTTTAAAAACCATCTCCCCAATAACCCCATAGTATACGCGACAGATATAGACGAGGAAACACTTTTCGCCCTGTCACATCTCTCGCCCAACAGCAACTTTCAGGTAAAATTCGGCTATACCTGCATAATTCTATCAAACATAATAAACTCCCTTATTTTAACCAATTCTATCCGGACCCCCTCTAAAGACTTAACTTATAAAATAACCGAGTATATAGAAAATAACTTTACTCAGGACATAACAAGAGAAACCCTGGCTAAAATATTTAACGTAAATGTATATTACATATCAAGAATATTTAAAGAACATTTTAAAATGAATCTGCGCTCTTATTTGGGGCTAATCCGCTCTGAATACGCCTCGACTCTTATAAGAACGACAAACCGAACACTGACGGACATCGCTTTCGACTCTGGCTTTGACAGCATCCGCACTTTCAACAGAGTGTTTAAAGACATTTACGGAATATCTCCATCGGAGTTTAAAAATAATATTATCAACTATACTAAACCGTCTAAAGCTTAAAAAACTTTCGTATTACTATAGCAGGCCAGTATAAATAAACAAATTTTAATAAATCTGACGTATCAAGGAATTCTTTTGTTGATTCGCTCTAAAAATTTCGCTAATTGCTATAACCCTCCCAAAAAAGTCATGAACACTATACAATTTAAGCAGGCCAGATAAAAACAGGCCCTATTTAAATATTGTATATTTTTTATAGTTTTATTTTTTATTAATATAATTATATTGACATTTTTAACAATTGGTGTTATGATGTAATAGGTAGATTTTTCAATGTTGTTGTAGAGTACGTATATTTTATAAGGAGGAATATTAATGAAAATAAACATTAAACGTTTTGTGGCGGCTGTTATTTCATCAGTCATGATTTTTTCTTCGTTTACAGCTAATTTAGTATCCGCCACAGACAAAAACGAGACCATATCCCCCGCCGATGAGACAATAACCCTCGCCGCCTCAAAAATGACGGTAACAGCGGGAGGATGGAAAGAATCCGTTTTCGCCGAGTGGCTTCCTGTGCCGGGAACAAGCAAATACGAGGTTTATGTAAAAAAATCCTCCGAGGGCGACGACGCTTACAAGCAATTAGACGATGAGCTTATAAGACAATATCCTACATATTGGAGAGCGGACGCCGTAGGGCTTTCCGCCGGAGAGTATGACCTTAAAATTGTCGCTAAAGACGGTATAGGACAAGAGCTCGCCTGGTCTATACAGCAGGGCATAGACGTAAGAGCTTATAACCGCGCGGGTTTCGCATGGGCTGACAGCTCAACATATAAAGGCGCCGGCGCCTATAATAAAGACGGTACATTAAAAGATGACGCTGTTGTTATATACGTGACAAGCGAAACGGCGAAAACCGTTACAGCCGGAATTAAAGTTGACAAAGACATCGTACAGCGAACAGGTTTTCAGGACATTATTCAGGCTCTTGAGAAGGGCAGTGAGACAAGACCTATTGTCATTCGTATTATAGGTATGATAAAAGATACCGACATGGACAGATTTGACTCAGGCGAGGAAGGTCTCCAGATTAAGGGAAAAGCTAAATACTCTAACCTTAACCTTACAATCGAAGGTATCGGAAACGACGCTGGTATAAACGGTTTCGGTATGCTTTTAAGAAACACTGGAAATGTAGAGCTTCGCAACTTTGGCGTTTTAAACTGTATGGATGACTGTATATCAATGGACACAGGCAATTGTAACCTTTAGGTTCATAACATTGACCTTTTCTACGGAAAAGCCGGCGGCGACTCCGACCAGGCGAAAGGCGACGGCTCCCTTGATATTAAAGTTGGCTCCACATGGGTAACTTTTTCTGAAAACCATTTATGGGATTCAGGCAAAACCTCCCTGTGCGGTATGACTGCTGACTGCTACAGCCATTACTATGTAACATATTGTAACAACTGGTTTGACCATTCAGACTCCCGTCATCCAAGAATGAGAGGCGGCGATGTCCATATATACAATAATTACTATGATGGAAACTCTAAATATGGTGTAGGTGTGACCACAGGAGGTTCGGCGTTTGTTGAAAACAACTATTTCAGAAGTGTAAACAACCCTATGATGGTTTCCTTACAGGGCACCGACGCCATGGGCGCCGGAACTTTCTCCGGCGAGGACGGCGGTTATATCAAAGAATACGGCAATATTATGGCAGGAAACTTTAAATTTATAACAGGAGAAGACGCTTACTGCGCCCCAACCAGAGATACAAAGGTTCCTGACACTTATATAGCTAAAGTTGTGAAAAGCGGAGTTAGATACTCAAATTTTGATACAGACAGCTCCTTGATGTATGATTATACCCCCTTAGCCGCTAATAATGTTCCCACATACGTGGTATCTAACGCTGGACGTTTAAACAGAGGGGATCTTACATGGACTTTTGACAACGCCGTGGAAGATAAAAACTATGGAATTATAGACGGGCTTAAATCATCTGTAGTAAACTATAAATCAAATCTTGTTTCCGTAGGTGGAACCGTTAAGGGAACCCAAACAGGCGGAACTCCCTCTTCTCTTACGGGAATAGACGGAAACGTTGTTGAGTATCAGCCTGTGGCTAAACTTGAGGGACTTAATCTCCCAAATAAAACAGAGCAATCTAAAATAACCGCGGGCAATCCTAATAATCTCACCTCCTCAGCGACAGAGAGTTTACAGTACGACCTTAAAATAGAAAGTTCCAATTTTTCTAAGACGTCAACTACTTATTCCGCGAACACAGATGTTACCGGAAGCCCCGGTACATTTACTATACTCGCCGCAAGCGATAAAACTGTTAGCGTAAATAGTAGCAAAGGTATACAGCTTGGAGGCGCCGGAAGCAAAGACGCCAGAGCGGTTAAATTTACTACAACAGATAAAGGGATTTTATATTTATCAGGCTCATCAACATCAACTGACGAAAGATTTCTTGAGGTAGTCTCAGAAGATGGAACAGTGTTATCAGGAACCGGAGTTTCAACAACTCTCTCAAAAGCTCCCGTTTCACTGCCGTCAGCCGGAACATATTATGTTTACTCAAAAGGCAAAGGCATAAATATCTCATTTTTAGGAGTTGTTTACGGAGAGCCCGTCGTACCAGACGAACCTGTCTATGACGACACCCCAGGGTTCAAATACACTTCCGTTGAACCGGGTACGCCTATAGCACCCTCAAAACCGTCTGAGCCTAAAAAAGTAATCGACCCTGACGGAGAAATAGTAAATCCTATTAACCCTACAACTGAAGCAACGACAGAATCTACCACAAAAGACTCTGAAAATCCAACAGAGATAACTACAAAAGACTCTGAAAACCCAGTAGAGACAACTACGTCTCAGGGAACTGACATAATCCGCTGGGGAGATGTCAGCGGAAACAACGTTCTTGAGGTAAACGACGCCGCTCTTATTTTAAACTATGTTTTAAGCAAAACCGAGCTTTTAGACACAGCCGAAAATTTTAAGGCTGATTTAGCGGACGTTGATGGAAACGACGTCATAGATGCCGCCGACGCTTCTTTGGTATTAGAAAAATGTATAAAAGGGTCAAGCTTTAAATTTCCCAACGGAAGAGATTGGAACGATAGTGAAATCCCAGCTGAAACCACATCAGACGAGGGAAACGTAGATAATCCTCCAACGCCTCCGGTGGGAGGAGCTGCCACTTATAACTTCTCTGACGACGCTTACGCAGGATTAACAGCAAAAGTAACAAGTACTGTAAACGGAATAACTTTTTACGCCCCTGATACTATTGAAACAAATAAACCTTTTGATAACGTAGACGGAATGAGTTTCAAAGCGAGGGCTCTTAAAATCACCGCGGCGAACAACACTTTTGTGGCAAACAAAAAAGAACCTTCCAAAAACGCCATAGGTTTAAATCTTAAATCAGGTAACAAAATTAAAGTTTACGTAAAACCTGTAAGTCAGACTAAATTAGGCGAAGTCGCCTTTACGAAAGCTTCCGATTACACAACCGAGACCAAAGCGTTTACCGCCGACAGCACTCCAAAACCTTATGAGTTCACAGCGGCGGAAGACGGAACATATTATATTTCCATAAATACTAATTCGGCACTTATTTATGCTATTATAGTAAACTAAATAATTTGAAATAATGACTGTCGCGCTAAGTAAAATATACAACAAGATATAGTATATATTAAAGTTTAAAATATCTATATCTTGTATTGATTTTTCTTAACGTGACAGTCTCTTTTTCTTTTAAAGTGAACAAACTTAAAAAGCGTGAAAAAATATTTTATGAGAGCGCAAGCGCTGCTGACCGATAAGAAAATTACGTCAACAATTTGCAGGACATACAAATATAGTGAATGAACTTGAAAAAGGCGAAAAGAATAGTTTTCGCCTTTTTTGAATTCACTTACTATAGTTAACAAAATTAAAAAGTCTAAAAAAATATTTTACGGGTGCGTAAATACTGCTGACCGATAGCGAATTACGTCAGCAATTTGTAGGTCGTGCAAGTAAAATGATTTTTTTACTTCTTTTAAATTTTGTTCACTATATAACCAAGAAATCTTTTTTTACGATGAACTTATCCTTTTTTTGACGGACTTGCACATACAACCCTCTCTTCGGAATAGTATATATGACAAATGTCTTTGGAGGTACTTGTGTGATTTTCGCGATTTTAGGATTTTTCCACAGCTTTTTTATTTTCTCTCAAATATCAAACGGTGAGACTTTCCCTACGCCCCTTTCATTGGAAGAAGAACAAAACTGGCTGACTATATTGAAAAATGGAAATGAAGATGAAAAAGAAGAAGCAAAATGCGTCCTTGTAGAACGTAATCTTCGTTTAGTGGCGCATATTGTAAAAAAATATCCTAATTATGGCAAAGACGTTGAGGATTTAATATCTATTGGAACAATAGGACTTATTAAAGCGGTGACTACCTTTAAAAATGATAAAGGAACTCGCCTCGCCACTTACGCCGCGAGATGTATAGAAAATGAAATACTAATGACATTCCGTTCAGGAAAAAAATACGCGAATGACCTTTACCTTCAAGATACAATAGGCATAGATAAAGACGGAAACGAGATAACCTTACAAGATAAAGTAGCAGACGACTCCATTCCAATAGATGAGCAGGTAGAACAAAAGCTCCAGTATAAAAAACTTTTAGAACAAATAAATAAGCTTGATAAACGGGAAAAAACAGTAATAGAACTGCGTTATGGAATAAAAACCGGCGAGGAGGTAACTCAAAGAGAGGTAGCCAAAATATTAGGCATAAGCCGAAGCTATGTTTCCCGAATAGAAAAAAAAGCGATTGAGAGGCTTGCCGATTACTTCAAAACACCATAAAGCTTAATAGCGTAAATACCACATCGAATAAAAATGACGCCAAATCAGGGTATAAAAATATAAATCCGTTTCGGTGTCATAAAGATTACATATAGTATTTTATCTTAAAAATTTGTTAAACAATAAATAATTAACAAACATATTAATCTTAAATTATCTCTTCAAAATAAATTTATCAATATCACTTTTCTATATATTAAAAATTATTTTCATAATTTATAAACATCCCCTAATTAGAATAACATAAATTTTGTAAAACAATTTTTCTTATATTATCTTTATTATACTTCTTTCAAAACTTCAAACTTAGAGAGATAACGACTAGAGAAAATATTTAATTTAATAAACGCTTCTTAACACTTTCGGCGTTTAAAAAAGCAAAACGCCTTTCGCTAAACCATTAAATAAAATATTTTTTTATTGAATGGTCATAATTTTATAGTTTCGAAAGAAGTCTATTTTTAACAAAATTGCTTTATAGTCAAACCACTTAAATTTTACCTCGTTAAAGTCAGTCGGCATATGCTTTAGACTATGCTCTCCTTCCGCTGCCTTAAAAAAATAATTTTAATCGTGCCTCCTTTGGCTTATTTTCAAGTAGTTTAACTATAATTTGTTTTTATTGAAATATTTTAATAATTAGTGTATAATTAGTATTATGGCAATTCTAAAAAGAGGAGGTGTCCTACCCACGGTACTTCTTATAAAACAAGCCTAATGTAAACCATGATTTATACTAAACCCTGTTTAAAAAATCCCCGATAAAATTTTTATTTACATAGTATGCCTGAAAGTTAAATACACGCGAAAAATCATAAGAAACAAGCAGCAAATACTAATACCCCCTGATAACTAAACAGTGTTTGGTATTATAGTCAAACCACTTGAAAATAAACAAAAAGAGGCGAGATTAAAATTATTTTTGCGATACATCTAAATGAGAGCATAGTCCATAGCCTATGCCGACTGACGCTAACACGGTAAGAAAGATTATCAAGACTACTCGAATTTTTGTATAACAAAAATTCTCGTAACCGACAACCAAAATATTCGCCTTTGTATTCAGAGTGAGGCTGCTCGCCCTTGCAACCCGGCTTGCGCTCCCCCTGAATACAAGAGTAGACACCCCCGCTTAAAAAGCAGGGGACTTCCCCTGTCGGTTAAACCGCCAAACTTGTTCATTTTTCAAATTGTTTGACTATAAACACAATTTATTTTAAATTTACGAAAGGTGTGAAAATATGTTAAAAAGAATATTAAGCGGTCTGTTAGTATTTTCCATGCTTTTAACCCTTAATTCCTTTATTGTCTCGGCGGCAGGGAAAAGCGGCTCTAAAAAGCAGATGGAATATTTAACCAGAGGAGCGGTAGGCGCAAACATAGACGGAAATATTTATTTAAGCTGGCGTCTTTTAGGTACCGAGCCTATGGACACAACATTTAACATTTATCGTGACAACGAAAAAATAGTCTCTAACCTCAATAACACAAATTATACTGATATAGGCGGAAACGTATACAGCGACTATCAAATCGCCGCTGTTATCAACGGGGTCGAACAGTCCCGCTCAAGTAATGTCACTATACTTCAGGGACATAAAGACCAAAGATATAAAAATTCTCCTTACGCGTACTTTGATATACCAATAAGCGCTCCCGCCCCCAAAAACTGCTCATCTTACTCGGCAAACGACGCCTCCGTGGGAGATTTAGACTCCGACGGCGAATATGAGATAATTTTAAAATGGGATCCCGACAACTCGAGAGATAACTCCAACAGCGGCGTAACCGGAAACGTTTATATCGACGCTTACAAAACAAACGGAACACGCCTTTGGAGAATAGATTTGGGAAGAAATATCCGAGCCGGCGCTCATTACAACCCATACATAGTTTATGACTTTAACGGTGACGGAAAAGCTGAAATCGCCGTGAAAACAGCTCCCGGCTCGATAGACGGACAAGGAAATTTTGTTACAGCCGCCGGCGTGAGCGATGAAATCAAAAACGCTGACAACTCAGCAGTCTATGTAAACTCAAAGGGTTTTATATTAGACGGGCCCGAATATCTTACAATCTTTGACGGACTGACAGGAAAAGCCGCGCAGACTGTATTCTATACGCCTAACAGAACAGACGCTAATTATTGGGGCGACAAAAGCGCGAGTCAAGGAAACCGAGTGGACCGTTACTTAGCCGGAGTCGCTTACCTTGACGGGGTTCACCCAAGTCTTTTAATGTGCAGGGGATATTACAACAGGTCGGCGGTTACGGCCTATAACTGGGATGGAACTAATTTAACTCAGTTATGGAGCTGCGACTCTAACGACAGCGAAAACAGTAAATTTTACGGACAGGGAAATCATCAACTTTCCGTGGCGGATGTGGATAACGACGGAAAAGATGAGATAATATACGGTTCAGCTATATTAGACGACGACGGCTCCGTTATGCAGTCTATGTATGGAAGCGACGGAAAACGCTGGGGGCACGGCGACGCTCTTCATGTTTCCGACTTCAACGGTGACGGTGAACAGGAAATATTCAGCGTTTTAGAAGACTCACCTCATTGGGGAACAGCTTTAAGAAAAGGCGGTAAAAATATAACCCAACCTATATGGAAACAAACAGCCACTGACGATACCGGAAGAGGCATAATGGCGAACGTAAGCGCTGAGATAGGCGCTATAGGCTGGAGCAGTCAGGGGTCTGGAACCGATGATAACGGAAATATTTATTATTACGGTTGGGATACTGAGGGAAAACAAATAAACTTCAGAGGCAATTCCAACGGATGCGCGCCTAACTTCGCTATATACTGGGACGGGGATTTACTCCGTGAGCTCGCCGACGGCGACAGAATTATAAAATGGAGCGACAATAAAAACGAGGACGGTATGTACGCCGGATTTGACAGATTCTGGACGGTGTCAGACTCTAACCCCGTGGGCACAAACAACTACACAAAGAAAAACCCATGTTTGCAGGCTGATTTGTTCGGCGACTGGCGTGAGGAAATTGTTTACAGACTCGCCGACAACTCCGCTTTAAGAGTGTTTACATCTCTTATACCGACAGATTACAAACTCACAACGTTTATGCACGACAGCCAATACAGATGCGCCGTGGCGTGGCAAAACGTAGGCTACAATCAGCCTCCCCACCAAAGCTATTATATCGGCCCTGACAAGGAAAATTACACTAAACCCGACATCGAGCCTGTAATAGCAAACGCGGTCTCATTTACGGTAACAGCTACCGATAATACTCCAATAGCAAACGCTCAAATAAAAATCGACGACAGTACGGTTATTGTTACAGATTCCTTAGGAAAGGCAAGTACTCCTATTTTAGCTGGAAAACACATTTACAGTGTAAGATGTACAGGTTATGAATCTGTGCCCGAAACTGAATTTACAGTCAAAGAAAGCGATTCTACAACCGAGATAGCTCTAAATATGGCTGTCAAGGAAAACTGCGACATAACCATATCATAT
This sequence comes from uncultured Eubacteriaceae bacterium, assembly GCA_947565475.1. Lineage (GTDB taxonomy): Bacteria > Bacillota > Clostridia > Lachnospirales > CAG-274 > MGBC114079. Next base: position 11,316 of record CANOGI010000008.1, on the reverse strand, counting down.
TTAACAGCTGATGGAAAAACTTTAAAAGCGTCTGAAAAACTTTCCCCTGTTCCTATACTTTCCGAATATAATCTCTCGGACGATTACAAAGAGGATATTAAAGACGAAAACGGCGTAACTTACGAATATAACCCAAATCTGTCAAGCGACACACATTTTAAAAGCTTAACAGACGATATTAATATCAGGCTTGTGTTTAATGAGAAAACTCTGCCTGGTAAAAAGGGAACCGAACTTTACAGAACCAACTTCTCAAAAGACGGCTTCTCAAAAGACTCAAAAACACATGGTTACTCTACGGCGGCGACGCCCTCATATAACGTAATCAATGGAATTAAAACCGCTGGTTATTTAATCGGAAATGATTCTATCACTATAGATATAGGAGAGGGCTCCCCTGAGTTCGTAGCGGAGTTTGATATGGCTATTGCCGCCACTGATAATACTGTGGGCGGAGATTTAATCGGCGTTAATTTAAACAGCGGAAACGTTGTCGGCCCTACCATAGGTATGAGATTCACAGGTGCTAAAGCTCCTCAAGTCGCTATTTACAGAGGCAAGGGCTCTACTCAGACAGACTCATTAAACTCAGTCACCCCCGGCAAAATATACAGATACGTTATAGAATGCGACGGCACATCTGTTTATTTAACAGTTGGTGATTCTGAAACAGGCGAGGTTATTTTAGAAAAGAAAAAATTAGATAGTTTAAGAAATTTAGACCTCACTAAGCATAAAATAAATAAATTCGTAATTAACAAAATATACGGTACGGGAACATCAAACGTAAGCTTCGCTGATTTCAGAATATACAAAGTTGACGGACCTAATAAAATTTTATGGAGAGAAGATGCCGATATTTTAGCGGATATACCGTCCGAAACAAGCCTCGCCCCGAAAGAAGTAAGCTTTATAACCGGAATAAACAACTATCATATACCCGTTTCAGCAAACTTTAGCTACAAACTTAAAAACGCCGATGGAACAGACGTCTCAACAACATCATCAAGCATATCTATTGATGAGAACGGAATATTTAAAGTTGAAAACAACGCTCCTAAAGGAAACTATAAAGTAACCTGTGAATATGACGGCGAAACAGCTAAAGAATACAATATTAGCGTCATCAGAAACGGAAAAATAGAAATATACAACGCGGCTAACGACACAAGCGACACAGGCATACTAAAATATACAGGTGATGACAAAGCGAGCCTTAAATTCTCTAATAAGGAATACTCTTTCACTCAAGACAGTACAGGCGGACGAGAGTTTTTCGGTAATTTTTATCCCTGCGACAGCAAAGAGGCGGAAATTAACTTCACTTTCTCTACGGGTGGAGTACAAGATTCCGCCGGCAACTGGAACTGGACAGACGTTGAAAACAGAGAGTATGAATATGAGATTCAGTTCCTCGACCCTGAATATGACGGAGAAAACCCAGAAAACCATATAGTTTTCTCACTCTCACAAAAATACGGTGCTAAGGCTCAGGAAGTTCAGTACGCTACAAAAGACAGCGATAAAACATATGTTAAAAACAATGATAACCTTATCGGAACAATAGATAAAAACGGAATTACAGCGAGAAGCACTTCAACGTGGAATATTTCCGTTAAGTTTAATTTCGATAAAAACACAGTCTCCTTTAAACTGCTTAACAGCGATAACAGCGGAGGCTATGTATACGAGAATATACCTACCTACGGTGGATTTAAAACTTTGAGATTTGTTTCAAAAGGAAATAATAGAGTACAATGGACTCCGAAAATTAAAAACCTTGTTTACTCAAAATTCGCTTTCGAGCCGTCTCCCGTAGACCCAAAAACAGTTAAAGTCGACGGAAACGGCGCCCTCAACGTTAATTTTGACAAACCTTACGACGGCGGCGCTCCGACAAACTATAATGTAACATTGACAGATACAGACGGAAAGGTATTATACGAGAAAACATCCGATACCATTCCCGTTGTGTTTGACGAGGCCGTGTCAGGAAAATATATGGTCAAAATAAGCTCCTCAAATTTAAAGGGAGAAACAGAAGAAGTCACCGCGGGGCCTTTTGACGTTGAAGTAATCCCCACACCAACTATCCCTATTGAGATAACGGTCAAGGAAAGCACTACGGCAGATGGAAAATTGAGTTTTAAAGCGATAGTCACAAACAATACAGATACCATTAACGGCGTTATTTTCGGAGCGCTCTATGATGAGAACGATGTTTTAATTGACAGCCAATATATGGCTAAAGAATTAGTTAAAGGTGATAATTACGGCGACTTCACTTTAGACACAAAAGGCAAGAAGAACTTAAAGTTAAAAGTATTTATCTGGGACAGCGTTGAGGGTATGAAACCTTTATACGAAACCCCTGCTTTTGAGGCTTTTGAGCAATCATATGAAAATAATTAATCCATATAGCTATTCTCGGTGTTTACTGAAAGAATTTCCGGATATATTATATTAAACCTGTTCAATAACCTCTGCCACACCTATTAATAAATCTTTTTCCGCTATACTGTACCTAATTTTCTTGAAATACAAAGGGTAAGTATTACCGCGAAAATTGGTCCGCGTACGGCAAAAAAACTTTTATCAATCGTCACAGCTTAGGTTATCGAACAGGTCTATTTTTATTAATGATTGTCTGCTCTTTCTTTACTAACGACATTAGCGTATCTAAAAAATTCATATTTTTTTGAGTTTTTTAGTTTTTCAACAGTCTGAAGACACCCCACTTTTTAAGCGGGGTGTCTTACTCTGTCGGTTAAACCTCCGAACTTGTTTATTTTTCAAGTTGATTGACTATAAAAGTAAAACGCTCCTCTTTTTTGAATTTATTCTCAAAAGGGAGCGTTTTACTTTATCGAAAATTATTAGGGCATATCTGAAAAATCTTTCGGCTATACAAAATACCCAAATTTTTAGCGCGAAACAATAAAATAACTTCTTAAATATATCAATTTTATTAGGACTTGTCTGTCCTTTCTTTTATTAGACTTCTTTTAAAACAGCGCTATTGCGGCAATTCTATAAAGTTTAAGAAAAAATCTATTATTTCACTATAAATAATTAATCTCTATTTTTTACATACTCTAATAAATCTGTAATATTACAATCTAAAACATAACATATTCTGGCAAACAAATCTATATCAACCATAGTTATGTTCTCAGCTTTATAATATCGGTTTATAACATCATATTTTACTCCGATTAACGTACTTAACTTATTTCTTGTAATTCCTCTTTCATCAAGCATCTTAGCGAGTTTCACTTTAACAAATCCATATTCTTTTATAATAACAAGGCTGTTTAACTCATTTTTCATAAACAATCACTCCTACTTAAAACACATTTACGTGTCATCATTATAAGAAAATAACGCCGCCTCTTTTTTCCCTTTGGTCCTAACAATAGACTTCTTTCAAAACTATGTTATTACAGTAATTTCATAAAAAAAATGTTTCTTTCTTCCATAATTTATCTGAAGACTCTATATATATAGTGAACAAAATTTAAAAGAAGTGAAAAAAATCATTTTACTTGCACAACCTACAAATTGCTGACGCGATTCGCTTATCGGTCAACAGTGCTTACGCACCTGTAAAATATTTTTTTACATTTTTTAAGTTTGTTCACTATATTGTTAAAACCGCCTGAAATTTTAACTGTATCCAAATAATTGAGTTTCTTTATAAGACTAAAATATCAAAAAATTATGAAAAATAAAATAAACATATTTCAAGTTCATCTTACCTTTTTTACAGTTCTTTCCAAATATTCTATTTCTCAGATACGCTTTGACTCTTTAGAAATTGCCACAAAGTTTCAAAAAAAGTCCTAATTACTATACCCTTAAAGTATATCCTAACATATTATAAATAATTTAACATTATCTATATTTAATTGTATTGTTGACATATAACCTTATATATGTTATACTAATAACAGATATATTAAAATATAGATAATAAATACATTTTTTTTATATTGTTCCAAAATAAATTTCTCATTTGTTATGTCAAGACTACTTGAATTTTTGTTATACAAAAATTCTCATAACCGACGGCGAAAGTATTCGCCTTTGTATTCAGAGTGAGGCTGGTCGCAAAACTTCGTTTTGCCGCTCGCCCTTGCAACCTGGCTTGCGTTCCCATTGAATACAAGGGTAAGTACTCCCGCTTAAAAAGCGGGGAACTTCTTCTCTCTATTAAACTCGCTCCTTGATTAATATTTACATATAACGCTAAAAAGAGATAAAAAAAATTTTTTTTATCTCTTTTTACTTTCCCCCAAATTTTAACAATTATAATATAAGTGGTTTGGCTATAGTGTAGAACTTGTATTCCCAATAAATACAAGAGTAAGTACCTCCCGCTTAAAAAGCGGGGAACTTCCTCTGTCGGTTAAATTTTCATAGTTTATTATAATATTTCGTTGACATTTTACAAAGTATTTATTAAAATAAAATAAAGAAACCTAAATTTTTTGTACAAAATATTATAATATAAGGAGGCCATATTTTATGAAACATAAAAAATTACTATCATTTTTAACAATTTTTTCCCTTTGTTTAGGCATATCCGCCACATCGGCTTTAGCCACGGAAGACATCACTTCCAATCCTAAAACTTATACTGATGAACAAATGAATCCAACAGATGGAACAGCCGTTTCATCATATGAGGAATTAACGGCGGCTATAACAGAGGGAAAATCGAAAATCTACATAACAAACTCAATAGAAATGAAAGACGGTATAAAGCTTTCCGGCTCAAATCAAGCCCTTATAGGCGTTCCTTCCAAAGATGGGGAACTTCCCGTTCTAAACTTTGAGAATATGAAAGGTGAAAACGATATTGTAAACGGCAAGTCCTCAGACGCGGATGTAGCCATAAGAGTAAGCGGGTCTGATAATGAAATCTCAAACCTGATAATTGAAAAGGGACATGATAACGGAATACTTATAAAAGGAACAGGAGCCATAAATAATAAGGTCACTAACTGTATTCTCCGATATAACAACGACAGCGGTCTGCAAATAGCCGGCGGCGCGAGAGGAAACACAATAAAAAGCGTTTACAGCTATAGAAACTGCGACGTATTCACCTTAGGCGGAAACGCCGATGGTTTCGCCATAAAACTTGGAGCGGGTCCCGCAAAAACCACAAATCTTTTCACAATTCTTGAGGGCCGTAACTTTTTTAAAGATTGCTACTCATGGGAAAACAGCGACGACGCTTGGGATAGTTTCGACAAGGAATTAAAAGATTTAAGCGAGGAATTTCAGGCGGTCGGCGGTTACTGGACATACAGAAACGACTACGAAAACTGTATGTGCTGGAATAACGGAACCCCTAAAAACGCTATGGGATACACAGATTATATAAACGGGGCGCCTCTTGACGAGAACCTGCCCTTTATAAGACGATTTAAAGCTCTCGCCTCAGATGATACATACAGCGGTTTCGTGAAAGCTTATAACGACGGAACCCTCTGTGAAAAATCAGACAGCCCTATAGTTTATTACACAAATCCCGGGGAACTTATTGAGAAATCGGCTGTTATAAAAGAAGAAAAATCAGACGGGGAAACAGCTTATTACAAAAAACTTGACGAGCTTTTCGGAAAAATACCAACCTCAAAAGGCGAATTAACGCCATCTCAAATAGCTTTGGAAAATTGGGGAGGAAACCCCAACGGTTTTAAACTTGGAAGTAAATTCACTCAGACAAACTCTTTAAGATATATGAAAAACTGTATAGCTTTCGACCACGAGAAATACGGCTTTGACAAAAACAATTCCGGCGCTAAACTTTACGCCGAAAACTGTATTTCTTTCGGAAATAAAATAAATTATCATCTTGAAAACTATACAGCGTATAAGTGGGAAAATATAAACGGCTCTGACGGGTTGGAGCCAGACGACCTGCCTAAAGCTGGAGCGGAAAACATAAACATTTCGGTTGGAAACTTAGACAATGGGGAATACTCCTCTGACTATCAATATCATACCTGCGTAGCGGCCAACAATATAAAAGAAAACGCCTATAATAACAAAACAACCGTGACATACTTATTTGACGTTTTATTCACAGCTTCCAATTAATAGATTTTGAGCCGCCAAACTTCTTCATTTTTCAAGTGATTTGACTATATTAAGCCTCCGCGGGAATCAAAACACGAATTTTCCCAAAAAAATCTATTAATAACCTATAAATATTTAACAGACCTGTTCAGTTTCCTTTTTTAAGGTTTCCGAACAGGTCTGTTATTGTCAAGACTATTAGAATTTTTATATAACAAAAATTCTCGTAACCCACGGCGAAAGTATTCACCTTTGTATTCAGTGGGAGCTTACACTCTCTATGTTGCAGGAAATGTAGCCACTTCCCACAAATTGTTTAAAGAAGGAACCAGCCATATTTTTTCCGCGCCAAAAAACGGTGTAAAAAAAAGTTCCCGTCCTCCGACAAGCAAAGCCCGCCTTGCGGATTTTACTACGGCGTTACGTTTTTGAAGTTTATCAGCAAAAATAAAATTTGAAAGAGTTTTTAATTTTCTTTCAGATAAATTTTATTTTTTCACTCCCCCTTACTCTGTCGGTTAAATTTTATCTATGTGTAAAGGAAACACAATCTTATCATACTTTGTTTTTTCCTTTACATACGGCCATTCTTCTTTTAAAACACTGAGCAAATATAAATCATAATACTCATCGCCCTTTTTTATAGCTTGGCGCAGTATCCCCTCTCTTTTCGCCCCGAGCCTCTCATTAAATTTTATAACCATAGGATTATTTCCCAGTATCTCAAAAGCGACTTTGTTCACATTTAACGTCTCAAAAGCGAAGTCATAAAGACTCATCTGCAAATCCGCCGTAAGCTTAATCGAGCGTTTTTCCTTTACTGCTATATACACCCCTGTATGAATTATATCGGCGTTCTTATCCCACTCAACAAAACTAACCACTCCGACAGGCGTATCGTCGACTTCTAAGATATAATAAAACTCGTCTTTATTCCCGTTTATTTTCCTAAGCCATTCTTTTTGCCCGTCAAGGGTAAGTTTTGGGTCAGTAGTCATATATTTTGTTACCTCGGGAGACATTCTCCAATTCATAATCATCTCAAGGTCTTCTTCTTTGATTTCTCTGGCTTTAGCTGATACATTAATCATTTTTCTCACCTTTTCGTTAGTACCTATGGGGACTTCCTCTGTCGGTTAAATCTCCCCGCCTATATGTTTAGGAAGCCTTTGATATAATATTTTTCCCGAGTCATTTTTGGGAATTTTGTCTATTTTAAAGACAGAAAAAGCGCTTGGGTGTATTCCCGTTTTATGAGATATAAATTTTATTACGCTTTCTTTTTTACTGTCATTCGTTATATATATATATAATTTATCGTCAACGCCTCCGCAAGCGCACTCCAAATCAGTAAACTCCTTTTTTATGAGCCTCTCGCACTCGTCTAAATTAACCCTGTTGCCGAATATTTTAAGAAAGCGTTTTTTTCTTCCCACAATATAAAAATACCCGTCAGAGTCCATTTTCGCCATATCACCCGTGACAAGTTTTCCTCCCCGCTCATCACCCTTTTCAAGGTCTTCCCTGTTCTCGGCGTAACCCAAAGTGACATTTTGGCCATAATAAACAAGCTCGCCGACAGTGTCGGGGGAATTTATCACATTTCCGTTTATATCGATTAACTCAAATTTTCCTCCTGGTATAGCGATACCCATACTTCCATACTTCTCAAGAGATTTTTCATAGGGAAGATATGACATTCTCGCCGTGGCCTCCGTCTGTCCATACATAACTATAAATCTTTTACCATTTTGTTCGGCATATTCGGCAAACTGTCTGTGAAGCTCCGGAGAGAGTTTTCCCCCCGCCTGAGTCATTGTTTTAAGAGAAGGCAAATCCATGCCGAAAAACCTAAGCTTCTTTAACATTTCATAAGTATAAGGAACCCCTCCGAAAGACGTGACTTTATTTTTCTTGAAAAAGTCCCAAAACTCTTTTTGCAAAATTCCCTTCGTAGTTAAATAAATCGTGGCGCCAACCTGAAAATGGCTGTTTATAATAGATAAACCATACGTATAGTTCATAGGCAACGTTGTAATCGGCCGTTCGGTTTTGTCAAGCTCCAAATATTGAGCTATAGACTCGGCGTTTGACTGTATGTTCTCATAACTTTGTTTTACAAGTTTCGGGCTTCCCGTGCTTCCAGATGTTGTCAAAAGCAGCGCGAGGTCTTTGTATAAAGGCGTTTCGTGTTTTTCCAATGCTTTAAGTATACAATATCCATACTCCTCATACACGGCGGAATACTCTTTAAATTCCTCTTTTTTCTCTATGGGAACAAACAAATAAGACGGCTTATAGGTTTTAAGAAGCTCTTCGTTTAAACTTTCCTCTATTGAGTCACTTAAAAGCAGAGCCACAACCGAGTTATACAGACATGATATATAGCTTAAAACGCTTCCCGTTTTATTGGCGCAGTATAAAAACACAAGACTCCTTTTCGGTATAACCTTGCCGACACTTTCAGAAAATTTTTCCATATCCCCGTAAGAGGCGACATTTCCCGCCTCGTCCACTGCCGCCGTATAATTTTCATATCGTTTTAAATCATTGTAAAAACTCATATTTATAACCCTCCTCTAAAGAAGAATCCGCTCTAACCCGCTAACGTATTCCGATAACCCTTGACAAAGAGCGGATAATATCATACCCGTCCCAAATAACGCCAATATCCAAAGCGTTTCCAAAAGGTACGATTCTATCGACTCCTTTTAAATTATTTTTCTTTATAAAATCATTTAACTCATTTTTCTCCACACCATAATAAATCATTGTTTGACTTTTCTCAGTAATAAAACTTGAAAGGTCGTCCATACTTTTTATACAAACCTCGAAAAACATCCCGTATCTTCCCCTTAAACTTTCCATATCGGGTGAAACTTCCGCGAGACGGGCGACATAAAGGAAATTACCATAAGTATTAATTTCCGCTATATCATCTCGCTCCATAGCTATATGACATAAGTCCGTATATTTGTCAACGGATTTTATAGGCTCAAGAGAATACCTTTCTTCCTCTTTTTTTACAGCTCCCCAAAAAATCTCAGACGCTTCTCTCGCTTGATTTCCAAGCCAAAAAATACAATGAGGGGTTGAGCATGCGTTCTGGTCCATAAGATAAGTATCGTTATAAAAGCCGTGAACAAGATTAGCTATTTCATTATCGGACGCGGATACGATTTTCTCGCTCTGTATTACGCCGAAAGAGTATCTGTCGGCAAAAACAACCTCAACGGCTTTCGGCTTTATGGGAGACTCTCTAAGGGCTTTTATTGTAGAATCTCCTCCCCATATAACTCTTCCGTCACAAATTCCAGAATAATAATCATTTATTTCCTTATCCCTATCATAAGTTACAAAACTTGTGTTTTTCCTTATATTTATATAATCGTCATTTTCTAAAATTTCTTTAACAGCGGCGCATAAAATATCAACCTGCGGAAACTTTTTAGACGGAATACGGACAATATTCGAGTTTCCGGACAAGAGTCCAAAAAGATAAGAAAAAATAAAATTTACAGGAACGTTTGACGGAGTTATATGAAATATAAGTCCTCTGCCTATATGAGTTTTTCCGTCGTCAAACTCATTTCTCATTTTCTCTATGTTTCCTTTTCTGCACCAAAACGAAACCGCCATAAGGTCAGGAAAAGAAAGAGCGTTTTTGTTTTTTCTAAGCCATTTCGACAAATCATCGGCAAATCGGCATACCTCATCATTATAAACTTCCGCGACATAAGCCGCGGGCTCAATATCGCCAATCACGGCTTTTATTTTATCTTTGCTCATAAGTATCGCTGCACCCCCTTACCTCCGCTTTTTTTATTCTTCCGTGTATTTTAAATGTTTTTCCGAATCTACCGCAGGGACAATCGTCCTCGCCCGTTATCTCTCCTATATCCTCGGTGAGTATACTGTGTCCCGGATAACTCTCAGGCAAAACCGAAACAAGCTGTATAAGTCCTTTCTCTCCTTTTTCGCAAAAAGAAAAATCTTTCGGATTCCTTATAAATATATCCGAGAAATTAGAGGCGTGAAGTCTTCCGTGTTCGCACTCCATAAATATAGAACCTGTCTGCTCAACCATACCATAATAATTATATATACGCTCAATTTGACAAACACGGTTAAGCTCACTTTTATAAGTCTCGTTGTCCACAGCCTCATCCTGTAACTTTTTAAACCCTCCTCCATGAAGAAGAATCCCTTTTGATAAATCTATTTTCTCATCAAGTTTTAAAAGCGTTTTATAAAAATGCGCCCATATCATATATGTAAACCCAAATAAGAAAATATCCTCGCCTTTGTGCCTATCAAGAAAACTTTTCACGGTCTCAATATCCAGTTCCATATTCTCATCAAGGGCGTAAGTCAAATTATGACCTAACATAGAGAATCCAAGAATACCCGCCCCCCTCGCGGAAAAGAGCTTTCTGTCGGATACTACCTTTTTGCTGTCTATAATAAGCATTGGAAGCCTTGATTTTCCTAAAAACTCGGAGGTTATCTTTACAAGGGCTTTCGTCTGATTTGCTGATGTGGTTCTGTCAAGAAAAATTCTCGAGACCATCTGCCCCGTCGTTCCTGATGAAGTCATTGTTTTCACTATCTCGCTTTTATCGACACTCAATAACTCGTAATCTTTAAATAATCTAACAGGAATAAATGGATATTCCTCAGGCTTATGGCGTTTATCTAAAGAAAAGCCAAAATTTTTTAAAAGCCTTTGATATAGCTCGCAGCCGTCTGTATGTCTCTTTGTAAGTTCAGCTAACCTTTCCGAATAAAACTCGCTTTTCTCACATCGATTCATTGAAAATGGCGGATTTTCCCATAACTTGTCCATATCCGTTCTCACTCCTCAGTATTTTTAAATTGAGCCGCTCCATATTACAGTCAATAATTTACAGCCGAACAACAAAAGAATGAACAAACAAATTACTGTAAATTTGATATAGTCAAAAATTCTCGTAACCGATGGCGAAAGTATTCACCTTTGTATTCAGAGTAAGGCTGGTCGCAAAACTTCGTTTTGCCGCTCGCCCTTGCAACCTTGCTTGCGCTCCCCTTAAATACAAGAGTAAATATCCCCCGCTTAAAAAGCGGGGGCCTCCTCTATCGGTTAAAGAATCCTTTTGTCGTTCCCGCTAAAAATTTCACTTTTTCAATCTCATTGACCATAAATATCGGAAATTCATTTTACTTAATTCACACTGTATATATACT
>CANOGI010000007.1 GCA_947565475.1 uncultured Eubacteriaceae bacterium | reverse complement strand
AAATCCTTTTTACTGTGTCATCGTCAGTCGGCGTAGGCTTTCGACTACGCTCTCCAGCCGCTTCCTTGTAAAAACAATTTTTATCTCGCCTCCTTTCGCTCCTTTTCAAGTGATTTGACTATAAGCGTGAGTTTACACTTCCTCCGTCGGTTAAAATTATATTCTCAAAAGAAGTCTTATGTTAAGAATTTCCTCATTTTCGCCGATATAATTATTACAGTAATAAACTTATTAAGAAGCGTTTAGCTTCATTAGTCAATTCAAGACTAATCGAATTTTTGTATAACAAAATTCTCGTAACCGACGGCGAAAACATTCGCATTTGTATTCAGCGTGAGGCTGGTCGTAAAACTTCGTTTTGCCGCTCGCCCTCGCAGCCTGACTTGCACTCTTCCCGAATGCAATAGTAAGTACCCCACTTAAAAGCGAGGGTCTTCCTCTGTCGGTTAAAAAGCGAAAGGAGGCGGATAAAATGGAAACTAATATGACACAGGCAAGCGGTTATCGCTATACGCCCGAAAACAATTCCCAGAAACAAAACTTAAAAGCGAAACAGGCTGTACAAAAACAGCTGGACGCGAAAAAGCAAAACAGTTCTGAAAATTCCTCAGATAAAACCGATACATCTTATATAAAAATCTTAATAGCACAGCTCGCCGCCGCCAAAACATCATTGGAAGCGTCCGATTATATCGTAAAATTAAATATTGAGCTAAGTAAACTGCAAAGCTCTAATAAAAACGCCGTATTGATAAACAAAATAAAAAAAGTAATACAAAACGGAAATAAAAAAGTATCTCAGTTAAAAGAAGAGGAGAAACTTGAGAATAAAAGGAAAAGCGCCGAGATAAAAAAAGACACTGAGACGGCCTCGGCTCTTGACGCCACTCTTAAAGAAAAAAAGAGAAAACGTATTTTAAGAGAAAATAATAACCTGCCAAACCTTGATAAGTCCGATCCCATAAGCCTTGATAATATTTCCGTGTCGTTAGGGGCTGATTTCTCATCTGTTATATCGGACATAGATGTCTCTATATAATAAAACTTGCCTTTTATGTCAAGACTACTCGAATTTTTGTATAACAAAAATTCTTATAATTAGATTTTTTAAAACCACAGCATTACAGCTATTTTAAGGGGTTAGAAAGAAGTCTATTACAAAACATCAGCAAACTGTATAAAATTAATATTAGACTTCTTTTGGAATTGCTGTAAAATTTCAAAAGAAGTCTATTGTAACTTTCTTCCTTTGATGATATAATAAAGAAAAACAAATCACAAGGAGGTGATATTATGTCTATTTCAAGGGTAAACTCTATAGATTATTACTATACCGCCATTTCCACGGGAAAGAGAATTAACAGCGCGTCAGACGACGCCGCGGGTCTCGCCATAAGCCAAAAACTCACAGCGCAAATCAAAGGAACCGATAAAGCGACCCAAAACGCTCTTGACGCTCAAAGTATGCTCAAAACCGCTGAGGGCAGTTTAAGCACAATCACCGACAGTCTTCACAGAATGAGAGAACTTTCTCTTCAGGCGTCAAACAGCTTTTACACCGCTTCAGACAAACAGCATATTCAAAATGAGATTGACGAGTTAAAATCCCATATCTCAACCACAGTGGATACAGCAAATTTTAACACTAAAAAACTTTTTGACCCAAACAACAGTGACTTCTTTTTCGCCGTTTCCCCGAACGGCTCTGGTGAAACCGTCTCTATGGGTGGAGCTTTGCTTCAAAGCCTCGGAATTGCCGACTTTGACGTTACTAAAGCTTTTGATATAGGCGATATAGACAAGGCACTGGATACGGTATCTTCGGTTACAAGCGGTTTGGGCGCTTCTTACAACAGATTTGAGTATACAATCGAAAGCAATCTCAACTCTTCTCTTAACCTTCAAAACGCTAACAGCCGTATCGCCGACGCCGACATAGGTATGCTTGTTTCCGATATGAAAAAAACAGAAGTTATGGATTATTATAAACTTTATATGCAAAAAAAGGCCCAAGAGAACAATGAAAACCTGACAAAAAAGATTTTAGCGTCAATATAGTATGGCGAAATATCAAACTTTCTCTGTCAGTTAAAAACAGGCGGGGCAAATTAGAATTTTATCTTAATTTGCCCCGCCTGTTTTTTCTTCCCTTTCCGTTTCAAAAACAGCCCGTTTAACATCAATAAAATCAATTTTGTCGGCACAGCTCTCATCATAATATAAAGAACCAAACGCCTTTTTTACAATACCGAAATTTTTAAAAATATTAATAAAAAATCCCGCTGATTTTGAGATTTTAATTTTTTTCCCAACAGCCTCAGCGATATTTTCCGCCAAAAAGTCTGTAGAGATATACTCCCCGTCCATAGGAAAAAAAATACCGCTTTTTCTGTTTTCAGCCAGATAAAAAATAAAAAAGCAAAGATTTTTAATATACAAAAAACTTTTTTTATTTGATACTTTAGGAAAAACCGGAGATTTTATAACAATTTTTCTAAGGGCGGAATAATTTCCGGGGCACCCTTTCCCATAAACCATAGGCGGTCTTAAAACAGCAACGGTAAAATCGTCCGCCGAAAGCTTAAAAAGCTCTCTTTCCGCCAAAAGCTTCGATTTCCCATAGGGCGTAACGGGATTGGGTACGGTATCGGCTGAAACCACGGAAACCCTGTCGCCGTATACGCTCATAGAGCTTAAAAAAATAAATTGCCTAACTCCCGATGCCTTTGCTTTTTTTGCTGTTTCCACCGCAAGTGAAAAGTTTACCCTCTTAAAATACTCCTCTGAGTTTCCCCCCTTTTTATGGACGGCTCCGGCACAGTGCACAACTGTATCTGTTTCTGAAAAATCAACATTTTCCGCCCCGTCCCTTAAAGAAACGGTCTCGCATATATGCCCTCTTTCCTCAAAAAATTTTTTTACATTAACGCCTATATAGCTTGTTTTTCCTGTTATAATAACTCTCATAAACCATTCTCCCAAGATTTCAACAAAAATTCGAGTAGTCTTGACACGCCGAAAACGCAAAGAAATATTGAATAAAATATTTTTTCTTTCCTCTGTTTATTCTGGAATTGCTGTAGCGAGACAGCGAAAAGAGAACATAACCTAAATTCTGTTCAGACTGAAACACGGCAAAAAGGATTTTTAGCCGCCGAACTTATTCATTTTTCAAGTGGTTTGACCATAATGAAATCTGGTGTTACAACTTAGTATAAAAATAAGTTCCCCCGCTTAAAAAGCGGGGGTCTTTCTCTGTCGGGACAAGACTACTCGAATTTTTGTATGACAAAAATTCTCGTAACCCACGGCGAACTTATTCGCCTTTGTATTAAGTGGAAGTTTGCGCCACCCCACTTACTCTGTGGGTTAAATCACACTGTCAACAATTTTCATAACTCCGTCCAAAGCGTTCTCAATATTTTTCTCAGCCGCCTCCAAGGAATCTCCTTTAGAGCCGAAATAAATTTTAATCTTAGGCTCTGTTCCTGATGGTCTCACGCAGAACCATGTGCCATTTTCAAGTACATAATAAAGAACGTTTGACTTTGGAAGATTGACCTTTCCATCCTCTCCTGTCTGATAGTTTTTAAATGTACCCGCGTTATAGTCTCTTGACTCAACAACCTTTGAGCCGCCGATTTCCTCTGGAGTCCCGCTTCTGAAAGTCTCCATAATCTTTTTCATATTCTCAATTCCCTCGATGCCTTTTAAAGTAATCGATTTAATTGATTCTTTATAGAAACCGTATTTTTTATAAACTTCCTGAAGTCCCTCGTAAAGAGTCATTCCTTTTGATTTGTAGAAAGCGGCAAGCTCGCATATAAGCATCGTCGCGACAACGGCGTCTTTGTCTCTCGCGTAAGTTCCCGCGAGACAGCCATAGCTCTCCTCAAATCCAAAAAGATAAGTGTGGCTTCCGTCTTTCTCAAACTCCTTAATTTTCTCTCCGATATATTTAAAGCCCGTAAGAACCTCAAAATAATCAACGCCGTAATTTTTGGCTATCTCCTTAGTAAGGTCCGTGGAAACTATAGTAGATATAACAGCTCCGTTCTCAGGAAGTTTTCCGCTTTCCTTTTTGCTGGAGAGAATATATTCCGTTAAAAGAACACCCGTCATATTTCCCGTGAGAATAACATACTCGCCTTTTCCGTTTTTAACCACGGCTCCCACTCTGTCAGCGTCAGGGTCTGTTCCCACTACAATATCCGCCCCAATCTCATCGGCAAGCTTCATAGCGAGAGTAAACGCTTTGGGGTCCTCAGGGTTCGGGTATCCCACTGTTGAGAATTCCGAATCGGGAAGCTCCTGCTCCGGAACAACATTCACGTTTTCAAATCCAACCTCTTTAAGAACTCTCCTTACAGGTATATTTCCCGTTCCGTGTAAAGGTGTGTAAACTATTTTAAGGTCTTTGGCGCTTTTAATAAGGTCGGGATTTATAAGCTGAGCTTTAACGTTCTTAACATACTCGTCGTCAACCTCTTTGCCCACAATATTAAATAAGCCGTCTTTAGTCGCCTGTTCTTTGTCCGCCTTTTTGATTTCCTTAAAGTCGGAAACAGCCTCTACCTCTTTGATAATTTCCATATCTCTTGGGAAAGGAACCTGTCCGCCGTCTGCCCAGTAAACTTTATAGCCGTTGTATTCCGGCGGGTTATGGCTCGCCGTAACGACAATACCGCCTGTACATCCCAAATGTCTCACGGAAAATGATAAAACGGGAGTTGGTCTTAAAGACTCAAATAAATAAGTTTTAATTCCGTTTCCGTTTAAAACCAGCGCCGCCGTCTCAGCGAATTCAGGAGACATTCTTCTTGAGTCATAGGCGATAGCCACACCCATTTTAACAGCCTCGTCGCCCTGTTTTTTTATGTAATTGGCAAATCCCTGAGTAGCCTTGCTTACGGTATAAATATTCATTCTGTTCGTACCCGCTCCGATAATCCCCCGAAGTCCGCCTGTTCCAAACTCAAGGCTTTTGTAAAATCTCTCCTGAATTTCCTTGTCATCCCCCGCGATAGCTTTAAGCTCCGCTCTTGTTTTCTCGTCAAAATACTCGTCATTTACCCATTGCGCATATATTTCTTTGTAATCCATGTTAAACCTCCTTAAAAATATATTTTATTGAAAACGCCGTTTACTAAGAAAATAATTAACCCCCATAGGTAAAATTATTTGTTTTTAAATCGACGCTCCCTATAACAGCTTAATAAAGTCGTTTTTTAAAACTCATAAAAATTTATAAAAACAAAATTATATATTAAAAACCTTAAACTTAATTTTATCTTTAATTTAACTTTTTATACATATTTTAGGTTTTAAAAACGTCTATATAAATATTATATAGTTTTTATACAAATTATACAAGAGAAAATTAACCTTAAAAAAAAATTTTTACAAAATTTTCAGTGGAAAATAGTTTAATATATGTTATAATTAAGAATACACAGATTATATTATGGCTTTTGCCGTGTCTGTAAACGTTGAATAGTAGCTGTAAATAATAATATATCTGTGTGTTTTAACATTAAATATTTTATTTATCTTGTTTTCGGAAAGGATTTGATTGTGATGAGATTTGCAAAAACAACAGCGGCGATTTTAATATCAATAATCTCCGTTTTCTCTGTTTCCGCTTTGGTATTCGCTCACGGAGGACATCATAGAGTCTACAGAAACACGAATTATTGTGTACACGGAAGCAACTACATCGACGCTAATAACGACGGTATCTGCGACAACTGCCATTATTCAATCGGAGCTTGTATAGGCTACGGTCATCATGGAAACTGGTGTCATTAAAACGGCGGATAAACAGTAAAGCGAACCCACGGCAAAAGCCTTAACCCATTCATAAGCCATAAAGAAAACAAAAACATTTTCCTTATGGCTTACGCTTTATGATACTCGCGTTAACTCAAATTAAATTATGAAAAGCCGTATAGAGACAATTTTTTCATTTTAAATTATCAGATATGTTAAAAGCCTTAAAAACAGATGATAAATATTTATCCCTCTGTGTTTCTTTATGGTTTCAAAATATGTCTGCTATAAAACAACAAAGAAGGGAGCAACATTATGGATTATAAAACAATCTCTATTGAAAAACACGCTCAGTGGAAAGGAAAACTTGAGATAGCCTCCAGAGCGGAACTTAACACTTTTGAGGACTTGGCTATCGCCTATACGCCCGGAGTGGCTTATCCTTGTATAGCGATAAAAGAAAATCCCGAACTTTCATTTGAGCTTACACGCCGCTGGAACACCGTCGCCGTAGTTACGGACGGAACGGCTGTTTTAGGGCTTGGGGATATAGGCCCCGAGGCGGGAATGCCCGTTATGGAGGGAAAATGCGTACTTTTTAAAGAGTTCGGCGGGGTAGACGCCATCCCTCTCTGCGTACGCTCAAAAAAGCCTGATGAAATAGTTAAAACAATAAGTCTTTTGGCGGGAAGTTTCGGAGGTATAAACCTTGAGGACATCGCTGCCCCCCGCTGCTTTGAGATAGAGGAAAAATTAAAAGAGGTGTGCGATATACCCGTTTTTCACGATGACCAGCATGGTACAGCGGTCGTTGTTTTATCCGGAATAAGAAACGCCCTTAAAATAACGGGCAAAAAACCTGAGGACGTGAAAATAGCTATGTCAGGCGCCGGAGCGGCGGGAACAGCTATAGCCAAACTCCTTATCCACGCCGGATTTAAAAACGTGAGTCTCGCTGATTTAAACGGCGTAATAGCCTCTGATATAGAGTATAAAGACGCTTCCCTCACAAAACTGTCAAAAATTACAAACCCTGATAAAATTCATGGCACAATAAAACAAATTTTAGTTGACGCCGATATATTTATCGGTGTGTCAGCGCCTAATCTTCTTACGGAGGATATGGTAAAATCAATGGCGAAAGACCCTGTTATTTTCGCTATGGCCAATCCCGTTCCCGAGATTATGCCGGAGGCCGCGAAAAAAGCCGGCGCTAAAATAGTGGCCACGGGACGCTCCGATTATCCTAATCAAATAAATAACGTGCTCGCTTTCCCCGGAATATTCAGAGGAGCTCTCGACGTGCGCGCGAAAGAGATAAACATAGATATGAAATTGGCGGCGGCTGACGCTATAGCCTCTCTCGTAACCGACGAGGACAGGGAAAAAGGTATAATCATTCCATCGCCGTTTAATAAAAACACGGCCAAAAACGTGGCGGCGGCGGTAGCTAAGGCCGCTATAGACTCGGGAGTAGCGAGAAAATGAGTGAAAAACAAACAATAAAAGACAAAGAAACATATGACTTTGACGACTTTAAAAAAATAATGGAAATACTGATAGGAGAAAACGGCTGTCCGTGGGATAAAGTCCAGACCCACGAAACATTGAGACAATATTTGATAGAAGAATGCTACGAGGTTTTGGACGCCATTGACAAAAAAGACGCTGAAAATCTTAAAGAGGAACTCGGTGACGTTCTCCTTCAAGTGGTTTTCCACTCTGTTCTCGCTGAAAAAGATGATGAATTTACATTATCCGGCGTAATAGACGGCGTGGCTAAAAAAATGATATACCGCCACCCCCACATATTCTCAGACACCTCCGCCGAAAATCCTGAAGATGTTCTTGACAACTGGGAAGAACTGAAGAAAAAAGAAAAAGGATATAAAACCCAGACAGAAACATTAAAAAGTATTCCTAAAACCCTGCCAGCTTTGACTCGAGCGCAAAAGGTATTAAAAAAGGCTGATGTAAACGACGACTCGTCCTCTCTGCCCAAAATTTTAAATGAGCTTAAAGATATTTTTGACAACATAAATACAGATAGTTTAGAAGATAATAAATACTATGAGTGTATTATAGGTGATATTTTAATTAAAACCGTAAAAATTTCAAATTTTTTAAAAATAAATTCCGAATTTGCCTTGACAAATGCGGTAGAAAAGTTTATAAATAAGTTTGAGCATATTGACGGTGATACCCTTCAAAAATAAGGTGATTTTTTTATTAAGCTTTTATTTAGTTGATACGCTCGTCTATTGACGAGACTAACGAAATGTGGCATAATATAAAATTGGGTATTGCTTATAACTTTTTAGGAGGATATAAAAATGAATAAAACAGAATTAGTCAGCGCTATAGCGGAAAAAGCTGGTCTTAAAAAAACAGACGCGGAGAAAGCGTTAAAAGCCTTTGAAGAAGTGGTTACCGCCGAGCTTGTCAGCGGAAACGAGGTAAGACTCGTAGGATTTGGAACATTCGAT
This sequence comes from uncultured Eubacteriaceae bacterium, assembly GCA_947565475.1. Taxonomy (GTDB): domain Bacteria; phylum Bacillota; class Clostridia; order Lachnospirales; family CAG-274; genus MGBC114079. Next base: position 13,182 of record CANOGI010000007.1, on the reverse strand, counting down.
GTTCTTGAGAGAGCCGCTCACACAGGAAGAAACCCTCAGACTAAAGAGCCTATGGAAATCCCCGCTTCAAAAGCGCCGAGATTTAAGTCCGGAAAAGTGTTAAAAGACGCTGTAAACGGAAGATAAAATTACTTCCGGGGCTTTATTAAACGTAATAATAAAGGGTTGTTTAACCGCCCAAAAGGCAATACCGTGAATAAATACTTTTTAAGTATACAAAAATAGATTTAACTATCTATTTCTTTTGGGAGGACGGTATTGCCTTATTTTTTGTTTCAGGAAAAGTCTTTATGAGGTTTTATAAAAATAGATATGTTCAATCCCCCTTGACACTGCCTTATAAAAATATTTTTGTCAGTCAGTGTCATACGGGTTATTAGATGTGTCTAATATCAGCGAGGTTAAATATGAGACTTGATAAATATTTAAAAGTATCAAGAATAATAAAAAGAAGAACAGTCGCCAACGAAGCCTGCGACGCGGGCAGAGTAAGCGTGAACGGAAAGCCCGCCAAAGCGGGGCTTGAGGTAAAAACGGGAGATATTATTGAGATAAAATTCGGAAACAACACAACAAAAGTAGAGGTGCTCTCGGTAAAAGAACAGGTAAAAAAAGACGAGGCGTCCGCTTTGTACAAAAGTTTGGAATAATATTTCTTCCCCCTCTATATATTTAATAAAGGAAACATAGAGCCACAGCGTGTCTTAAAATTTCGTGACAGCTTCAGCCTTGTTCTTAAAATATTTTAAATATATATTAAGGGGGAATAGCCATGCAGGACGAAAAATCTTTCAGACATAATTTAATTATGGAAAACAGGGAGAAACTTTCCGTGACAGGGGTGCTTAACGTTATATCTTTTGACGAGGATATGATAGTGGCTGAAACGGAAATGGGTATATTGGTTATAAAGGGAGAATATCTTAATATGAATTCTCTAAGCCTTGAGAAAGGCGAAATTGATATAGACGGAACTGTTTACAGCATAAATTATGAGGAAAAAGGCCATACGGAAAGACATTCTATATTCGGAAGAATTTTTAAATAACAATATTATGATTTTATCAATTAACAATCAGCTTTTTCTTTTCCTCCTTTCCGTTCTTTTTGGCTTTGTAACAGGCTTCTTTTACGATTTTCTTGTGATTTTCAGAAAAATCATAAAACATTTTAAATTTATTGTCCAAATTGAGGATTTAATTTATTGGACAGTTTCCGCCCTTTTGCTTTTCTTCATTATGCTAAAGGAAAATCACGGAGAAATCAGGGGATTTTTAATATTAGGCAGTTTTCTCGGAATGATTCTTTACTTTTCACTTATAAGTAAAATTTTCCTTAAAATCTCCGATAAAATTTTATCGTTTATTAAAAAGATATTGATTGTCACTTTCAAAATTGTTTTTACACCAATAGGCTATGTTCTTAAACTTTTTAAAAAAATATTTGACTTGACAATCGGCTATATAATATTTAAAAAAATTAAATTAAATAAAATTAATCTAAAAAAAATAAAATTTAAAAAGAAAATTCGTAAGTAACCATATACTACATAAAAAGCTTTCCACCTTACACCTACCTTCTTGAGGAAAGCTTACACTATCCGCCTAAGAATTTGAGCTTACTTACAGAAATTCAGGTATAGATAGAAAAAACATGTTATTCAATATTTTTTCTTTTCTCCATCTATTCTGGAATTGCTGTAGGTCGGGTCAAGACTAAAAATTTTTGTAACCGACGGCGAAAGCATTCGGCTTTGTATTCAGTGAGAGCTTATACTCCCACTGAATACAAAAGTAAATACCTGCGCTTCTTAAATGTGGGACTTTCTCCGTTGGTTAAACTTAATTTCTTTTAGGAGTGAACTTATGAAAAATGCCGGAAGTGAGAGAGATGACGACAATTTTAATAAAGTTAAATCCAATAACATCCCTAATAACAAACCCCAAAAAAAGAAACGGCATAACTTTTTATACGTGATGATTATGGGCGGGCTTCTTTTTCTTGGCGTTTCAATTATATATATGCAATATTCCTATACTATTCAGCTAAATAAAGAAAATGAGAATATTCTATCACAAATAGATAAACAAAACAAACTTACAGAAAAAATCAAAAATGAGAAAGATTATCAAAATAGCGATGAATACGTTGAGAAAATCGCCAGAGAACAGCTCTCTTTGGTTAAACCCGATGAGATACTCTTTTTTGATTTGAATAAATAACTATATATAACTAAGGGGTTGTGAAAAAATAAAATTTGAAAGAAAATTAAAAACTCTTTCAAATTTTATTTTTGTTAATAAACTTCAAAAACGTAACGCCGTAGGCTAAAATCCGCAAGGCGGGCTTTGCTCGTCTGAGGACATAAACTTTTTTTCGCACCGGTTTTTGGTGCGGAAAAAACACGGCTGATTCTTTCCTTAAACAATTTGTAGGAAATGGGTACATTTCTCGCGAAAGAGGGTGTGAAAGATTCATTTTTTCACACCCTCTTGAATTTCTTGAATTTTTTACAAAATTAATAAAAAACTCTTGACATATATTTCTTTTAGTGGTACAATATTTTTTGTAAGCGTTAAGGGAGCATAGCTCAGTTGGGAGAGCATCTGCCTTACAAGCAGAGGGTCATAGGTTCGAGCCCTATTGTTCCCATATATTTATAAAGCTGTCGCTTTAGCGGCAGCTTTTTTTTGCGTCCACTGATTATTTTTATCACGCGGCGTCATCTCAGCACTATTATAAAAAGGAGGTATTATAAAATGGCGTTTGGTATGAGAGGTCATGACTTAGGGGGAAAACAAAATTTTTCCGACTTTCTTCAAAAAGTAAAAAACAACAATATAAACTATGTACAGCTCGCTTTTAAAAAATCCATAGCCGATGAGGATTTCACTCTCGGAAATTATAATCCGGGATTTGCTCATTATATAAAAAATGGGCTTGATAAAAACGATATACACGTAGCTGTTTTAGGGTGTTACATAAACCCGACAAACCCTGTTGAGGAAAAAAGACAAGCGGCGGTTAAGACCTTTATAGAGCATTTAAAGTACGCTCGTATTTTGGGCGCGGATATGGTCGGCACGGAAACAGGCAGATATGACTCAAATCTTAAAATAGTTCCTTTCACCTATACAGAGGGTTGCTATCAGCTTTTACTTAAAAGTATGAGAGAAATAGTACAGGCGGCGGAAAAACTCGGCGTAATCGTGGGAGTCGAGGGAGTCGCTACTCATACTCTTTATTGCCCTGAAATGATGAAAAGATTTCTTGACGATATAAACTCCCCCAATGTTGAGGTAATATTGGACCCCGTAAATTTAATTGACGAAAAAAATTATAAAGAACAGGAAAAAGTAATTGACAGGGTTTTCGAGTTTTACGGCGACCGTGTTTCAGTAATTCATATAAAAGACTTCGCCCTTATTGATGGGGAGATAAAGTACGCTCAGGTTGGTGAGGGACTTTTCAACTACGAGAACTTGTTTAAGCACCTTAAAGCGAAAAAACCCCATATTACAATGTTGATAGAAAACTCAAATGAGGAGCGTTTCCACAGCGATTGTGAATATCTTCAAAAAATTTACGACAGCGTAAGCGTAGAGCCTTAATTTTCATAAACTACTACAGTCACAAACAAATAAAAAAGCGTCTGATTGGGTAAAATTTACAATTAGGCGCTTTTCTATTTGCCCGTAACGATGTATAATAACATAACGTGAGTTCGACAGAAATTCATAGTTTCTAAAGTAGTCTAATGGGACCTTTTTCTATCGCGAAGGCTGTTTGCCCGCGCGTCCAGAACTCCAAATTGCCAAAAACGCTCTAAAATAGTCAAGACTACTCTATACAAGAGCGCATAAAACAGCGACTCCCACAAATAGTCCAGCCCCGAAAATATAATAAAATTTGTCTTCCCTAAAATTTCTTTTGTCGGCATATCTTCTCACAGAAAACATAACGGCGATAAAACATAAAAATATCGTAAAAAAATCCCTGAAAAAACAAAGCCTGAAAATCATAAAAACTCCCGTGTCCCCCATGCACTTTATTATAAAAGCTGATGTAAAGCCTACCCCCGCGCCTTTCGTAAAAATAATTACAGCCATTCCGATAATTCCAATCTTGAAAAACCCGCATATCCAAATCCCTAAAACCGCCGCCCCGTATTTAAAAAAACTCTCAAAAAAACCGTTTTTATAGTCTTCCGCCGCCGCTGTCTCCCAAACCCTTAATAAACGCCCAAATTCAGCGTTTGAAACCCCGTTAAGCATAAATATACCACAGACCGTCCCAAAAGCGAATATAAGGGCTGTAACGGTAAATATAAGGGTATTAAATTCCATAACCATTCCAAAAAATTTTCCTTTTCTTTTAGAGAGTCTTGTCCTTCTCATAAAATCCCCCCGCTTGTACAAATATACGCCTGAGAAATCTAAATTATTACCGTTTAATTGATTTTGGCATAAAAAAATACGGAACACAGTCCCGTACATATATGTCAAATCACTTGAAAAGGAGCAAAAGGAGGCGAGATAAAAATTATTTTCACAAGAAAGAGGCTGGTCGCAAAACTCCATTTTACCGCTCGCCCTTGCAACCTGGCTCGCGCTCCCCTTGAACACAAGAGTAAGTCCCCCCATTTAAAAAACAGGAGGACTTACTCTGTCGGTTAAATAAAAAAAATCGGGGTGACAGGACTTGAACCTGCGGCCTCTGCGTCCCGAACGCAGCGCTCTACCAAGCTGAGCCACACCCCGAAAGTCTATTATAACAATAAACCTCACTTTTTATATTTTACCATATTTATTTTCTTTTGTAAACCCCAAAATTTATATTTTCATATCTTTTGAGTCGTCATTTAACCGGCAAAAAAAGTCCCCTGCTTCTTACTCGGGGACTTACTCTTATATTCATAGGAACCGCAAGCCAGGTTGCAAAGGCGAGCGGCAAAACGAAGTTTTGCGACCAGCCTCCCACTGAATACAAAGGTGAATACTTTCACCGTTGGTTATGAGAACTTTTATTATACAAAAATCAAAGTAGTCTTGAAACACGCCAAAAACTCCGTTTCCCTCTCTCATTTTTGTGAGAGAAACAGAGTCTCGGCATAATAAAATTTTACAGTTAAATATATATAACTATTACATCTTAATTACTCAGTAATCTCTTTTACGTATACGTTGTCAAAGCAAACATAGTCGTTAGGCATACGAGAACCCCATTCCTCACGTACTCCCACAAGATTAGGAATCTCGTTTTCAGCGACTTTAACTGATGTCACTTTCGTATAGTCCGTCTCACTTTCGTTACGCAAATATACATCAATCTTATTTGTTGTTATATCAACAATAAATTTGAGAGAATACCATTTTTCAGACTCACAGCCTGAGATAATCGGGTCTTTTGTGTCAGTGTCTTTTATGTCGGCGTTAAATATCTTAAACTGGTTTCCCATATAAGCGAAGTACTTAGCGTACCAATCTGTACTTGTAAATGATATTTTCCAGCCCATACCTCCGTTGTCAAATGACGTTTTGCCCGCTGGTATATGATTTCCATTCTCAACAGTATCGGCAATTCTCATTATGTCAAAGCCTATTTCATATTTCTTTCCGCTTTCAAGCGCGTCATACTTAACAACGTCTAAAGAAGAAGTATTCGGCTGACAAAGTTTAATATATCTGCCTCTTCCCTCTTTATAAGCCACGGTTGCTCCGCCGACCTTATCGCCTATATTAAGTCCCTCAAAGTCCTCGTACGCTTTATCTCCCGCTTTGGCTGGAACCAAAACTTTAAGTTTATAGTCCTCTGTTGTGTCGGCGTCTGTATTCTTAATCGTGAAAGTAACTTCCTCAGCTGCCACAGCTGTTCCCGCCGCCGCTCTCTTGAGTGTTCCGTCGGCGTTTATAAATGAGTTTTCAGCTATAGAAATCTCGTATTTCTCAACAGTTGGAACAGTAAACGCTCTATCTACGGTATAAACGTCCCCGTTTAAAGTTCCGGCTCCAGATAAAGCCGCTTTAACAGCGTCTTCCGCCGCCGTATATCCTGTGAGAACCTCTCTTGATGTTACGTCAAGAGTCACATCTTGTGATAAATCCACGGTATAGCTTCCGTCAGCTCCCGCCGTGATGGCGTTTTCGCCGATTTTAACCTCGGAAACTTTATATCCCTCCACTGACGTGAACTTAACTTTATACGTTCCTGACGCGAGATTGTGAGTCAGTGTTTCCGTTTCGGCTACCTCGACAGTATCTCCTTTGAGAACTGTTATTTTAATGGTGTTGCTCGTCGTCTTATTATTTATAGTAAGGTTGTAATTAACTACATTATCAGACTCAAAATTCACGGTATAAGTCTTTTTAAACGTTACCTTGTCTCCGCTTGGTGAGCCTGTGTAAGGAAGAATCGCCTCAACCTCCGCCGTCAATGACTCCTCAAAGTTTCCTGTCGGCTCCGCGAAAGCTATTTTAACGTTCTCGCCACTTTCTGTAACAGTTATACGAGAGCTGTTGCTCGCTGTCCACTTAATAGCTTTTCCGCTCGCTGTCTTAGCGGGAACTGTTATCTCATAAGCCGTCTTAACTTCCGTCGGAATTAAATCATTAGCCACAGCGGCGTTAAGTTCTGTTTCAAGATCGCTCGCTACTGGATACTCATATAAAACAACGTTGTCGAGATAAATCTTCGACCCCGCCACATAATGAGTGGCAAACTCAATACCGGCCGGAACGGCAGTCTGTCCCTTATATGAGGTAACATATTTCTTTTCTTTGTAAACGTCCACGTTTCCCGTAGCCGTGTTGGATACAAAAGTGTAATTAACCCACTCATTCGGCGCCGTGGCTGAATTAATGTCCGTGGTCGTGCCGTAAACGCTGTCGTCTTTGTATTTCTCACCTGGTTTTACTATTTCCGCGTTAAACTCAAATTTAGTTCCTGCCCAGAGAGTTCCTGCGGTGCCTGTCAAATTGACTCTCCAGCCTTTTCCGCTGTCGTCCCCGTCAGTTTTCATAATATCAAAACTTATGGCGTAAGTCTTTCCCGCCTCTAATCCTAAATCAGTGAAATTAACCGCCGTTATTTTGTCGTTAAAACTATTGCTTGTATTTGAGAACACAAGCACGTTTCCCCTGTTTGGGGCTAAGGCTGAGTCCTTCACGATGTCGGCTTTAAAACCTCCGTTCTCAACCGCTGAATCCACGGCGAGATCGTCGAAAGTTCTTACAAATTTCTCATCAGGAATCACCGCCGGTAAAACCTTCACGGTATATTCCTCACTGTCCTTGCTTCCGATGTTTGTAATAGTGTAAACGAGGTCTCCCGCTGTCTCGGTGGAAACAACCTGCTCAATCAGGGAGCCGTCGGCCTTTACATATGGACAGCCCTCTTTTATAGAAATTTCGTATCCATCTTCCGAAACTTTCGGCAAAGCCTCTTTAAGGGTATAAACAGTCTTTCCATCGACGGTGCTGGCGTCAGCGTATTTTGAAATCATGGAATCAACAGCCGCCTCAGCCGCGTCAAATCCAACCACAGTCTCCGCTGAAACCTTTAAATCTGTAATATCATTATCAGCTACCGTTAAATAATATTTTCCGTCTTCTAAGGCCACTCCCGTACCTGTCACATCTTTAAATTTAGACGCCTCGTCGGTTGTATACTGTACCTCGTAAACCCCCGCCGGGATTTTCCCGGCGAAAGTCATTGTTTTGTCCTCGACTATGTTAGCCGAGTGTTTATAAATAGGCTGTTCCTTGTTTACTAAAGTAACGCTTTTTATTCCATCCGTTACAGTTCCGCTCACCTGTACGCCTTTAGATGTGTCCTCCGCTGGTACAAACCTGTCGTAAGACACTTTAACGTCAGTGAAATAATACTCGTCGGTAGCGGATTTATTTTCCGCGGGATAGAATACCATATAAAGTTTGCTTCTATCGATATTAGCTGGAAGTGATTTAAACTCATTTACAGGGCTGGCGGAGCCTTCTCCTGTCATCACGACTTTTTGATTTTTAAAGTCTATAGTTGCCGTAATCTTCTTCCATACGTTTTTAGCCTCTCCGTTGAGCTTTCCAACAAGATTAAGCTGCTGAGGACCGCTGTGAGAAGAACCGCTTAATCCGCCTACCGTTGAGTCGATGGCGTTAACCTGATTCCATCTTCCGAGAAGGAATCTCACATATCTTGTGTCATTAGCTTTAGGAGCGAAAACAAATTTGGACGTATCGCCGTTTCCTAAAATATCGATGGCGTTTATCGGGCTTCCCCAGTCTCCAGCGTCCGGAACGTTAATGCTGAATTCTAAAGTAACAGCGTCGGCAGTCTTTAAGTCCTCAATACTCTGTCCAGCAGTGTTCGCCACTATTGACGCTAAATCCCAGTAGTAACCGTGAGTTGATTTAGTGCTGTTTGTGTTCTTATAATGGTAAACGTTAGCTTTTCCTCCATATTCAGCCACCGCCTCCATTGTATAGCCAGCCGGAGCCGTACCCACAAGAACAGGCGCCCCGTTGCTTGTTATATTCATTATTTCTTTAAGACCTATATTAATGTCATAAGTCATCGGCGTTCCTCCGACTCCCGCCGGAATCGTATGAACATCCCCGCCGACAACAGAATATTTCTCGTCGTCTAAAACAATGGTAAGAGTTATAGGCATATCGGCGTAAAGATTGCCCGCGTCATAATTAGCTGTCATGCTTCCCGCCGGTATTACAACCTCTTTCTTAGACATTGATGTTCCGTCTGGCATAGCGAAATCTAAAGTCGCCGTTAAATCCTTGTCGGGCGCGAAGGTAAGATTAACCGCTCCCGTAAGCTTAAACGTGCTTCCCTCGTCTGTTGAAGGCGTTATGGACGTTTTGTAAACTTTCTCCATACCTCTGACGTTTTCCTTGTCTGCCTCTTTCTTCTTTAAGTACGCCGTAAAGTTTACCTCAGCGGCTGAACTTCCGAACGGAGGTCTTTTAACCGTTACGCTCTTTCCGTCAGCGCTGACAACAGCGTTCGGACTGTCGGACTCATAGCGTACCTCATACCCCGCCGGAGCCTCCGGAAGAGTAAAGTCAGCGTCATAGCTCTCTTCAAACGCTATATTCTCAATATCTTTCTCAATACTGTCGTAAATAGCTTTGCTTCCTGATGGATCCCATCCATCAAATTTATCGCCTTTATAAGCCGTATAATTGTAAGGATTATACTTGATTACATCGAACGAATCAAGCACTCCGCCTTTAAATTTACCGCTTGTGGTACCTTTTCTCTTGCTTGTGTCAAGTTTGTTTCCATTTATGTCTTTTGAGTTGTACTCAAAAAATCCTCTTGTAAGCTCAGGCTCGCAGCCCATTCCGCCCCAGCCGGCATCGCTTATCATAGGCTTATTGTTTACTTTGCTTATGTCAGATATGGTATTAACCCATATTGTCTCAGCGGCCTGAGCGCTCCATGGGCGTCCAAAGTTTACTTGCTCCGTGGTTGGGTTTCCTGTTACCTTACAATTCCAGAATAAATATCCTTTCGCCGGATAATCATCGTTTTTAGTGGCGGTAAGCGCTCCGCCTCCGTCTCCGTCTCCCTTATAAGGAGATGACTGCCACTTAATCTCGCAGTTGTCGAATACCGATTGTGTTCCTCCGCATATAAAGTCTACGCATCCAGCCAACTTACAGTTTTTAAAGTATGCTCTGTTGCCTGTTCCGCATACTCCGAGACTGTCCTGAGTGCCGACAACCTTACAGTCTATGAGAACAACCTTGTCTGCTTTTGTGTAAAGAGCCGCTCCTCTCTCTCTCCATCTCTTCGCTCTTACGTCTGCCGTAACATTCTTTTCAGTGGTTCCGTTTCCGAGAGTAACTGTTATTTTATCCTCCGTACCATAACCAGGTTTAAGAGAGATTCTTTCCGGAAGAGTTGAGTCTTTGGAAGTTACTCTTACGTTGGCGGCGAGTTCTTCCTCTGTCACATAAAGGTTTGAGGAGTTCTCAAAATAAATTCCTTCCGCCCTGAATCCTGTGGCGCTTCCGTCAACATAAGTGGACTGACCCCATTGAGCAACACCCCTTGTTCCGCCCTCGTTCGCTTTCGGGTTATCAGGGTCCCAATAGCCGTCTGAGCCTACGTTGTCGTATGTATATCCCTCAACATAATACCATGTTAAAGTAGCGTCGTCCTCTGTTGAGGTAGAGTTCGTAATCTTCTTTAAAGTAATCCACGGTTTCTTAATTACAACCTGTTCTCTGTAAAGTTCGGGAACAATACCTATAACAATAGGTTTCGCCTCCGTTCCGCCGTCCGCTAAAGCGATAGCCTCTCTTACGGTTTTAACAATCGGCTGCTCAGCTCTCGTCGGATTACTCTCAGCGATTCTTTTATCGACTACAATGTCATAGCCTTCATATATAGCGGATTCCGGTTCGCCTGTCACGATAGCCTCTGTTGTTTCCTCCGTAACGGTCTCCGTTGTGGTCTGAACGTCTCCCTCCGTTGAGGTCTGAACATCCCCCTCTGTTGAGGTTTGAACGTCTCCCTCCGTCGTTGCCTCTGTGGTTGGAGGTACAGGCTTATGAGGTTTTTTGCCGGAGAATTTATAATCCCCGTTAAGAGCCTTGTTAAGTATTTCGGAAACGTCGTTCGCCGTTACGGTTCCGTCGCTGTTTACGTCTCCCATATAATAAAGCATTTCTTTTGAATAATCGCCTTTATAAGTGCCTTTGTCTAATACATAATCAAGAAGCATAACAGCGTCGTTTACGGTAACGCCGTCAACGCCGTCTATGTCTCCCCTGTCATCAACCTCCGCCGAAACCTCATCAGCGAAAACAGTCATATTCCAGGAAAACACGCTTGTAAAAATCATGCACAGCACGACAAAAATGCTAAGCGGTTTTTGTAAATATTTGTTCACAAAAATTCCTCCTTCTTTTTTTAATTTTTTTCATTTTTTTTACATTAAAGCGCCCCCCCCCCCGCTTTTTTTCCAAAAAGTGGGAGGGGGCGGAGCTTTCTATTTTGGCGGAAACATAAAACCCCGCCGGTCTTTCAAAAAGAGGTCAACAGAAATCTACAGCGACATAAAAAACCGTCAACTTTTTTCCCAACCATAAGAGCCTGGCCTAAAAACTATTAAAATATACAAAAAATCAACGGGAATAATATAATCAAGCTTCAATAATTTCAATAATATTATTATTTTTGATTTTTTAAGTATTTTTTGTTTTTAGAACAGCTTTTTAAAAATTTTAGATAGGTTCTAAAATAATTGGTTTATATTACAGCGATTCCGATATAGTTATAGAAAAAAATATTATATCTTATACTTGCGAAAAGCGTTTTTTATGGAATCGCCATATTGATTTCCTCTTTTACCATATAATTAATTATAAATTATAACATCAAAAAAATAAAGGGGCCAAATTTTAGCTTTTTATACAGGGCCAGATAAAAAAACTCCTGTTTTCTCACACTTTTTAACAAGGGCAAATTTTCACCAAGATAAATTTAGTATAAATATATATTTTTTAACGTTTATTTTTGTGCAACTTTTTGCTATTTCCTTAAAAAAGAACTGTTTTTTTATTGCAATTATTCTATAATGTTTCTTATAGCTCTTTATTTTGAATTTTTCACTCTCTTTAGAGACTCAAATTAAGTTTATAGTCAAACTACTTGAAAATTTATAAAATAAAATATTACTTTCTATCAATTCCCTTGTTTTTACTTAAAAATTTGGTATAATAAATAAGGAAATTATGATTTATAGTGAAATAACTTTAAATAAAGTCAAAAGAATATTTTGCGTCTGCGTAAGCATTGCTGGACAGTAATCAAATTGCGGAGCGCTTCGCGGCCCGCGCAAGTAAATTATTTTTTTGATTCCTTTCAAATTTTTTCACTATATAATAATCTAAAATAAAAATTATGGCGGTGATTATTTGGAAATAGTAAAAGATATATATAAAAATCCTGAACATTATGAAAATAAAGAAATAGAAATATGTGGCTGGATAAAAACCCTGCGTGGCTCAAAGAATTTTGGCTTTATAGAGTTAAACGACGGGACTTTTTTTAAAAACATACAAATAGTGTTTGACAGCGGGCTTAACAACTTTTCTAAAATCTCAAAACTTGGAGTTGGAACAAGCCTTCGCGTAAGAGGAACGCTTATCCTCACTCCCAATAATAAACAGCCCTTTGAGATAAACTCGGCGGAAATAAAAATAGAGGGGGCCTGTCCCGCCGATTATCCTCTTCAGAAAAAGAGACACTCTTTCGAGTATCTTAGGACAATTTCTCATTTAAGACCAAGAACAAATACTTTCTCGGCGGTATTCAGGGTAAGAAGTCTGGCGAGTTTCGCCATACACAAATTTTTCAACGAGAGAAATTTCATATACGTGCACACGCCGATAATAACGGCGAGCGACTGCGAGGGAGCGGGAGAAATGTTTCAAATCACGACAATGAATATATCAAACCCGCCTCGAAATAATTATAACAACATCGATTACTCAAAAGACTTCTTTGGAAAGCCCGCTAATCTAACAGTAAGCGGACAGCTTTCAGCTGAGACCTACGCCCTCGCTTTTAAAAATGTTTATACTTTCGGCCCCACTTTCAGGGCGGAAAACTCCAACACAGCGAGACACGCGGCGGAATTTTGGATGATAGAGCCGGAAATCGCTTTCGCCGAGCTTAAAGATGATATGGCTCTCGCCGAGGATATGCTGAAATATATAATAAGATATGTTATGGAGAACGCCCCTGAGGAAATGGAATTTTTCAATAAATTTATAGATAAGGGTCTTTCCGAGAGACTTAACAATATATTAAACTCCGACTTCGGGCATATTACCTATACCGAGGCGGTCAGCCTGTTAAAAAAATCAGGAGTAAAATTTGAGTATCCTGTGGAATGGGGAATAGACCTTCAGACAGAACACGAGAGATATATAACGGAACAGGTATTTAAAAAACCTGTTTTCGTAACAGATTACCCAAAAGATATAAAAGCCTTTTATATGCGCTTAAACGACGATAAGCAAACCGTCGCGGCGATGGATTTGCTTGTTCCCGGGGTTGGCGAGATAATAGGCGGAAGCCAAAGAGAAGAGCGCCTTAACGTTCTTAAAACCCGAATGGAAGAGCTTGAGCTTAGCGAAGATGATTACTGGTGGTATC
>CANOGI010000006.1 GCA_947565475.1 uncultured Eubacteriaceae bacterium | reverse complement strand
AGCCGCCATAATATACCTATAATCTTCCCTGTCCTGTGTAACGTCGGGGAAAACAACGTTTACGACTTCTTTTTTCTTCTTGCTGCTTTTTTTCTTTGTCGATTCCTCCTCGACAGGCAGTTTGGCGGCTTTTACAAGCATAGTGACAAACTGTCCTCTCGTGATTGACTGACTCGGCTGATAATAAGTTGGCTCGCCGTCTAAAATCTGCATTGCGAAAAGCTTTTTAATATCCGCCTCGGCGAAATGCCCTTTTAAAAATCCCAGATTTGGAGCGATAAGCTGCTCAAAAGTGTTAAATGACGATATAGACTCCGTTCCGGTAGTCGGAACCTTATATGTATTGCCTTTTGGCATAGCGTAAATATTATAGCTTAACCCGCTTTTGTTCTGCATAACCTCTCTGTAGTTTCCCGAAAAACTTATGGCGGTAGGCTCATTTTCAGAATACTGCAAAGTCTTTCCGACAGAAACGCTCGGCCTTATCTGATACTGCATCTGCCACTTGTCGGTAGTCACTGTTCCGTCGATTCTGTGAGTCTCCGTTGATGACCACGCGCTGTCATATCCGTAAAATGTTCCTGAAATCTCCCATACAATTTTAGACTCGTCAACGCTGTAAACCGCCCTGTGTGAAATATCACCCTTATAGTAAGTAACACCGGGAGTGTGATGCTCAATAACGGAAACACTGGAATCAGACTCAAGCTCCGTAAGATTATAAGTCGTTCCGCCTATTATTATCGTCTCATCCCAGTCGTCCGGCTTGTCAAGCTCATAATCTTTTATAACTTGGTCTCCCTCAATACGGTAATTCACTTTATATTTTATTTCCCTGTCAACTCTGTTGTCCTCATTTGTCAAATCCGTTCCCGACGTGGTATAAGTAACGTCATAGCTGTCGGCGAGCTTTGACTTGTCATTTATGTCAATATCCATATCACCCTTTACGGTGAGTTTTCCCTCATATGTGGTCGGAACGCCGGAAAGAAACATTATTTCCTTGTACGGTGTCTCGAAGTCATCTTTCTTTTTCTTGCTGTCTTTTTTGTCGAGAATAAGTTCCGTGGTTTTCGGAAGTTTTCTTCCCGCCGAGATACCGCCGAAAAAGCAGAAATCCCCCAAATCAGCGAAAACAGGACAGCCAAGAATAAAAATCATACCGGTTAAAACACCGATAAATAACATTGGCTTAAACTTACTCATATAATCCCTTCCTTCATTAATTTCCTAAATATATCCACTCAATAAAATCTCGCTCCAATGAGCCCTTGTTCATCGTCGTATAAACGGCGATTAAAAATCACCGTTTATACGAGCTGATTTTAACAGCCAATATACGAAATCCTCTTGTTAAAGACTATTCGTGCTCTCGTCCTAAAAAATATTTATAGCCCGAGGCTGATAACACCGACTTCGCGTTTAACGGAAACCCGCTCCCCCGCTTTTTAAACGGGGAACTTACTCAGCCGGTTAAAATCTCGCGTAAATTACTGTTTACCCCTCGACAAGAATAATATATCCCGTAACGTCCATTCCGCTTTTTAAGGAATCAGGAAGATTGTCTGTTAAAATCCTGAGTTTATCGCCTTTCTCAATATCAGAAAGTCCAACAACTTTGTTGTTTTTAACAATAATAGAGTTTGGCGGAATAGTAATATTAACGCTGGTGTCCTCATAACTTACGTCGTCCCATTTATAAGCCTTGTTTTTAAGATAAGTCGTGTTTTTAATGACGATAACATCTTCGGTGGCGTTTTCATCTCCGCCGCCTTCCTCATCGTCTCCGCCTTCGCTTTGCCTTGTTCCGACCGACACAACGTCGCCTCTGACAGAATCTTTGGCGTAAGGCGAGTTAACTACATGAGTCGCTTTTGTTCCGTCGGAAACGATGTTATATACCTTGCTTATAACGGAGTTCGTGGTATACTCAATAAAGTTATCCATATTGGATATACCGTTCTCATCTATATACATAGTATTGTGGTCTATCTGGAAAGTACGCTCAACAGGAGAGTACACCCACTTCGTACCCGTAAGTATACCGGTGGATTTAAGGCTGAAGCTTTTTCCCTCGTCAACGCTTAAAATTCTTCCCCTGCCTATAATCACGCCCGAAACATCCGGCTGGTCATAAATATCCACTACGGCGGCTTTGTTGTTTCCGTTTAAAACAACCGTGGCGTAATCAGGAATCATAATATTTTGTCCTGTCACAAGTCTTCCGTGGCGTCTTACTATCGTTCCACCGTCGGTGGAAATAGTTCCCTCTCTTGACGATATGTTAAAGTTTCCAACACCGTCCGAATTAATAATAGTATCGGCGTCTAAAACGTCGTCCCTGCTTGTTCTGAAAGAAACCATCGCGACTTTCTCACCGCTGTAATTATTCTCCATAGCCACATAAACGTCGTTATCGGCGTGTTTTAAAAATCTCATAGCGTAATCAAGATTTATTCTCTTTCCATCATAATAATACTCAATATCATTATTGGCGATGCTTATATCTCTTACGTTCATATGGTCTGACCACCCGTTTTTGGTAAGAGTATAAGAATCCTGAACGGATATTTTATTTTGAATATTGTTTATGGCGCCAAGCTGGCCTTTAATAATAGTGTTTATTTCGTGGCCTGTCCCCTCCACGGTAATTTCCTTGACTGACTCCATAATATATCCCGGCGATATAATAGCCTGGTTGACAAGAATTTTAACCCAGTCTCCCGCCTGAATCTCGTTTTGCTCTATAGGCTTTCCAGCTTTTGATGCGAATATGTCGTCAGCGACGTCAAACCACGAGGTCTGACCGTTCTCATATTGAAGCATAAGCTGATTAAGACCTGTTCCGTCGTTTACATAGCTGTTTACTTTGCCGTATTTCATTATGTAGTTGGTAGACGCGCTTATACTCTCTATAGTTTCGGGGTCGTCCTGGAAAGTTCTTATGAAAACAATATCCCCCGGCTCAATAGACGATATATGCGTATCCCGCGGGTCATAAGCGCCCGTTGGGAACACCTGGTCTAAATATCCCGTCTCGTCGTCAAGGTCGTAATATTCCTGTTTCTCAACTTCCGTCTGGTCGGGATAATAATTTTTGGTAATCTCCTTGCCGTCGTTTCCTATAACAGTAAGATAGCCGTAAGATGTGTTGTTTTCAACAACGATTCCTCTTATCTCGTTTCTGAGGTTCATATCGCCCACATACTCGATGTCGTCTACAGTGTCATTTACAAGGGCGAGTTTAACGGCACTGCCGTAGGGTAGATTTTTGTCTATGTATCTTTTCTCGCCCATAACGATATAATTCTCCCCGTCGTCGTTGGTTCCGTAAAGACCGTTTACGATAGGATAAGAAAATCTTTTTCCCAAATTATCGAGAATATGAATTTGCCCGTTCTCATAATCTATCTGCATAAGCTTTCCCTGAACTTCTTTTCTCTCAAGTCCGCCTGTCAGTTTAACGAAAATAACTTTTTGTTTCTGGGCTGAGTTGTTATTATTATTGTTTCCCGTGGTTCCGGCGTTTTCGTCCTCAATGGGATTTGTCGTTAAATCCTGGGGCGTAATTTGCTCGTTGGCGTTAGAGGACTGGGATTTCTCCACAATATACTCAATCTTATCGCCCTCAAGAAGAGAAGCGAGTCCCACTATCTCGCCGTCGGCGTAAACAACCGTATCGACAGCTTTGTCCTGAGGTGAACCGCTGTCTTTAAGCTGGAATTGAAGAACGTCAATTTTTCCGTCCATATTTCTTATGTAAATGTTTCTCCAAAGACTCGCGGTATTGGTTTGAGAATACTGAGCGTCTTGAATACCGCCCACGGTTCCCGTCTTTCTCTCTAAATTGGCGGCCTGAAAATATATCGTGTCAAGAGATGAAAGTATTTGAGCCATTTCCGCCCTCGTAAGATTTCCTTTTGGATTAATTTTTCCGTTAGTACCATTTAAAATCCCGTTGGCGCATAAAAGCTCAAGAGACTGAGCGTATGCCACGTCAACCGAGTCCCAGTCAGAAAATTTATACATACTTTGCTGAGAAGTTCCCGTAACGTTTAAGGCGTTTGGAGCTGAAACCCTAATCCCTTTAACAATCCAGTCAGCGACCCGTTCTCTTGTAGCGGGGGCGCCTTTAAAAAATGACACCGCCGGGTCGAGAGTGGTCTGGTCCTCAACTAAAGTATCAAGATACTCCACATCGGATATAAGGCCGTTTTCCTGAGCGAGGCTCAAATAACCGTTCGCCCATGTAGGAACCACCGAGTTATACTGAGGACTAGTTTCTTTAAGCTCCGCCGCCCTTGTCTGAGCGGCGTTCTCCATTCCCATAACCCTGAGGACGAAAGCGATAGCCTCTTGATTTGAGACTGTTCCGTTTGGGTTAAAATTACCGCTGTAGCCTTTAACCATATCATAAGCTCCGGAACGGGTAACAGCTTCCTTAGCCCAATGCCCCGCTCCCACGTCGCCAAAAGTCAAATTCTCGATAAAGTCCCATCCCTCGTCTCGTCCAACATAAATATTCTCAACAGGGTCGGTAAAAACCTTGGTATCAGTAAGAGCCGATACCCTCAGGGCTCCCATAGGAGTCAAAGCGAACGTCAAAACAAAACATATAATTTTATTGAAAACAGATTTCAAAAAAAAGCTTTTCTTCATACTAAACCTCCAACCGTAAAAATTAAATAAAAAAAATATGTAAAAGACCCCGGCGATAATTTTCCCGCCGAAATCATTATCCCGCCAAAAACTTCCCACAGCGATGATAATTTTTATTATGACGAAATAATAAAAGAATGGACAGAAAAATTTCAATAAAACCCGATATATTAGAGAATTATTTTATTATTTCGCGCTAAAAATTTTGCGGGCCGCTATAATATTATATTTGCTTCTTATACATTATACCATTTTATTTTAATAATAACAAATTAATTTTTTAAAATTAATAATATTGTAAAAAAACTTTCTGGTAATTAAGGAAACCCTCGGCAATTCAGTATATAGTCAAATCACTTGAAAAAGAGCGAAAGTGATTTTTAGCCGCCGAACTTGTTCGGTTTTTAAGGGATTTGACTATAGTCAACAAATTTGTTTATAGTCAAACCCCTTAAAAAATAAACAAATTCGGCGGTGTCAAGACTACTTAAATTTTGTATAACAAAATTCTCATAACCGACAGCGAAAATATTCGCCTTTGTATTTAAAGTAAACTTGCGCTCCTCCTGAATACAAGAGGAAGAAACCAGCTATGTTTTTCCCCGCCAAAAACCGGTGCGAAAAAAATTCCTGTCCTCAGACGAGCAAAGCCCGCCTTGCGGATTTCAGCCTACGGCGTTACGTTTTGAAGTTTATTAGACTTCTTTCGAAACTTCATACTGATAGAAGTATCAAAAGAAAAAAATATTTCACTCAATGCTTCTTAACGCTTTCGGCGTTTAAAAAACAAAACGCCTTTCGCTAAAGCATTGAATAAAATATTTTTTTTAGTGGATAGTCGTAATTTTACAGTTTCGAAAGAAGTCTATTAGCAAAAATAAAATTTAAGGAAGCACCGCACAAAGAAGAAATAAAAATTAGACCTGTTCAATTACATACAGCGGCTTAGATAAAATATTATTTTAATTTTACCTAAACCGCCGTATGTAATTGAACAGGTCTAATTTAAAAATTTTATAAAATAAGTTTAGCCACGTCAATAATTTTTCTGCCCGTGTCCATACTTTTTTTCTGCAAATACTTGTGCGCCTGTTCTTCCGTCAGATTATACCTGTCAATAAGAATCTCTTTAGCCTTTCTTATTATTTTTTCCTCCTCTGACGTTCTGAAAGAGGTTTTTCGGGTATAACCCCCCTCTCCCATACTCAAAAGCATATAAACCGAGCAAATCAAATCGTCTTTTTTTAAAGGAACTATAAGTTTAAAAACCCTTTCGCTCTCACACATATCCGCCTGCGACTTATTTCCTATTAAAATAACGGAAAAATCTTCCGGAATATCGTCAATAAACTGGACAATGGCGCCGTCTTTAAGCTTATATCCGCATATAATGATTCCGCCTTGACAATAATTAATACTTTTTTTAAGCTCCGAAACGCTTTTGCAGGAATAGGCGAGGCGTATATTCTCACTCGCGAGCGCTTTTTCAACCACTCCTAAAACCCTCTCATTTGAAAAAGCGGCTAAAATATTGTGATTTCTCATAAAAACTCCCCCCGCCGTTCCATAAAGCCATTAGACTTCTTACGAAACTTCACGTTTTATAGAAGTAACGTCTGAAAAAAATATTTAATTTAATGCTTCTTTACGCTTTCGGCATTTAAAAAAGCAAAATGCCTTTCGCTAAACCATTAAATAAAATATTTTTTTATTGAATAGTCATAATTTTATAGTTTCGAAAGAAGTCTATTTATGAGAGACTTGTTCGGAAACCCGCACGGACTAAAAGACTTCTTTAAAATCCGATATATTAAGGAATACTTTTATCTCCTCGCTAAAATTCCCAAACAAGTCCTTACCTAAAATTTAATATAAATTAGTATTGATAAATATACTCGTCAATTTCCCATTTGCTTACAAACATTCTGAAGCTGTCCCATTCAGCGTTTTTACAGCTTACATAAGCGTTGTAAACGTGTTCTCCCAAAGTTTCTCTGGCGAGACCGTCTTTTTCCATCACATCAAGTGCTTCTCTAAGACTTCCCGGTAAATTTTTAATTCCTCTCTCGTCCCTTTCTTTCTGTGTCATGTCAAACATATTGTCATCAACGCTTTCAGGAGCGGCGAGATTTTTCTTAATACCGTCGAGACCAGCGGCGAGACAAAGAGCAAGACAAAGGTAAGGATTTGTTGACGGGTCGGGGCTTCTAAGCTCGACTCTTGTGCCCGCTCCTCTTGACGCGGGAATTCTTATAATATCCGAACGGTTTGAGGCGCTCCACGCTATATAACAAGGAGCCTCATATCCGGGAACAAGACGTTTATAAGAGTTTACAAGAGGGTTCGTAACAGCCGTAATCCCCGCCACGTGTTTAAGGACTCCAGCGATATAGCTGTAAGCCGTTTTGCTTAACTGAAGGGAGTCGTTTTCGTCAAAAAAAGCGTTTTTCCCGTCTTTAAACAAAGACATATTTGTATGCATACCAGAGCCGTTTATACCAAAAATAGGCTTAGGCATAAAAGTGGCGTGAAGTCCGTATTTTTTAGCGATAGTTTTAACAACAAGCTTAAATGTCATAACATTGTCGGCGGTAGCGAGAGCGCTGTCGTATTTAAAGTCGATTTCGTGCTGTCCCTCGGCAACCTCGTGGTGAGAAGCCTCAACCTCATAACCCATTTCCTCAAGAGTAAGGCAAATTTCACGCCTTACGTCCTCTCCGCAGTCAAGGGGGTCAAGGTCAAAATATCCCGCCTCGTCATTTGTGATAGTTGTGGGGGCCCCGTTCTCGTCGGTCTGGAATAAGAAAAACTCGCACTCGTTTCCAACGTTAAACTGATAACCCATTTCCTCCGCCTCTTTGATTGTTTTCTTCAGTATGTATCTTGGGTCGCCCTCAAAAGGCTCTCCGGCGGGTGTGTAAATATCGCATATAAATCTCGCCACTTTGCTGTGCTGTGGTCTCCATGGGAGTGTAACAAAAGTGTCAAGGTCAGGTTTTAAATACATATCAGACTCCTCGATTCTGGCGAAACCTTGAATTGAGGAACCGTCGAACATCATACCCTCATCTAAAATTTTAGGAAGCTGTGAAACAGTAACGGCTACATTTTTAAGTGTTCCTAAAACGTCCGTAAACTGAAGTCTTACAAATTTTATGTCCTCCTCTTTAACAATTCTTAAAATATCCTCTTTGCTGTATTTTGCCATTTAAAAATTCTCCTTTCAAATGATAATTCTCAATAATATTTTTTGACTAAAATAACAAAAGCGTCCCAATGCACCTAAGTCATTGAAACGCCCTCGCTCACTATGGAATTATTATATAATATAAATATTTTTTTGTCAATAGATTTTTACTATTTTTTTGAAGTAAATTTTTATTTGTACTTTTGTATCCAAAAATATAAAAAGCCTTAGAGTTAATCACTTTTTAAGATACTCTAAGTGTAAATAATAAAAATTAAATCTTTTACAATTTTTTTTTAATCCTTGATTTAAAGTAAGTTCGATAAAAAATAACAGCAAAACGTAGTTTTGCACAAAAGTTTGTGGAGTTTGAGGCAGAGCCTCAAGGTTTTTATGCTTAAAGAGCATTTTTGGAGATTTGGAACCTTTTTGCGACAGAAAAAGGTTCCATTAACTATAAATTTTAGTCAAACTCACGTTAATTTAGTGTATATTTATAAAATTCCTTTATCTAAAAAACACTTCACATATAGCATTTGGCTACTTATCATTAACTGACCTTTTATATGGTTCACTCTCATCAGTAAGCCCCGCAAGATAATCCATACTTGTATTCAACGCTATAGCAATACGTTTGCACTGTTCAAATGTAAGATTTCTTTTCCCGTTTTCTAATTTTGAATAATCACTTTGGTCAATCCCTGTAAGATACTGCATTTTTATCTGCGTATAATTTCTCTTTTTTCTAAGTTCTTTAAGCCTGTTATTCATAAAAAACCACCTCTACAAATAATTATGGCTTGACGACCTAAAAAAAATATGGTATTATCGACCTATTTATAAAAGAATTTTATTAGGAGGTAATTTATTTGAGAAAAAATATTATAGATAAATTATTTTTTGGCAGCATCTGCGGAATCGCGGAAATAGGCGAAAGAATAAATAAATACAAAAAAGTTAAGATTTTAAGAAAAGAACTGAAAGAAGCCGAAAGAAATTTTTTTAGCTCCAAAGATGAAAAAACATCTAAAGAAGCCGAAAAAATAATCGGTTATTATAAAAAACTTCTTCTGATAAATTTAAAAGAGGGGTATCGTGAGGGAATAAAAACTGGATTTGAGCTTTCAGAAGAATTAATAAAATCAGAAAAATAAAATCGTGTAAAACTCTTATATATATACTAATTCCAGAATTTATAACATATACATAATTCTTTATTATTTTTATATCTCTTTAGCCTAAAAATCTAATAACGTTTCGCGGCTTTGTGCCGCAACCGCTCCCGCCACGATTATAATTTTCTAAGAACGGGCTAATTAACCGCGGCTTTGAGGGGGCGTCCGTGGGGGAATTCCTCCCCCTCGGAACTTTTGGTACTTTTGGTTACAAAAGTACAATAAATACACAGCTAAAATTTTCCTATAATAGCGTTTTGAAAAACTAAAATATATATAAAAAATATAAATTTATTTCTTTCTCGGATAGGGTTTTTTAACGTCTGTGAGCTCCACCATATAATCAACGGATGTACCATAAAACTTGGCTAATTTAATCATTATGTGCAAAGGAACATCCCTCTCCCCTCTCTCATACTTTGAGTATAACGACTGGTCGCACATAAGCATACCCGATATATATTTTTGAGTCAAATCGAGACTTTCACGTAAATCCACTATTCTTTTATACCTTTTAATCAACTTTATCACCCAAACAAATAATATATTAGGACAATATGTACTATTGACATTGTGGACAATTTGTCCTAATATTGTTTATGAAATATTTTATTATAGCAATTCCAGAATAAACAAAGGAAAG
This sequence comes from uncultured Eubacteriaceae bacterium, assembly GCA_947565475.1. Taxonomy (GTDB): domain Bacteria; phylum Bacillota; class Clostridia; order Lachnospirales; family CAG-274; genus MGBC114079. The sequence goes on along the minus strand of CANOGI010000006.1, from coordinate 14,414 downwards.
AAAAAAATATTTTATTCAATATTTCTTTACGTTTTCGGCGTTTAAAAAGCAAAACGCCTTTCACTAAAACAGCACCGCAAAGAATGCGGGCGGACAAAGTCCGACTTTTTCAAAGCAAAAGTGCTGACCATTGAATAAAATAACTTTTCTCTATCTCTACCGGAATTGCTTGTAGGAGGTAATTTATTTGAGAAAAAATATTATAGATAAATTATTTTTTGGCAGTATCTGCGGAATCGCGGAAATAGGCGAAAGAATAAATAAATACAAAAAAGTTAAGATTTTAAGAAAAGAACTGAAAGAAGCCGAAAGAAATTTTTTTAGCTCCAAAGATGAAAAAACATCTAAAGAAGCCGAAAAAATAATCGGTTATTATAAAAAACTTCTTCTGATAAATTTAAAAGAGGGGTATCGTGAGGGAATAAAAACTGGATTTGAGCTTTCAGAAGAATTAATAAAAACAAAAAAATAAAACCCACGGGGGAAATTTCCCCGCGGATTTTAAATATAAAACAACTGAAAATTAGCAAACTCCCTGAGCGAGCATAGCGTCCGCCACTTTCTCAAATCCCGCTATGTTAGCGCCCACAACATAGTTGCCCTCAGCGCCGTAGCGTTTAGCCGCGTCGTCAAGATTGTGGAAAATAGAAACCATAATGTTTTTAAGCTTAGCGTCAACTTCCTCAAAAGTCCAACTGAGTCTTTCGCTGTTCTGGCTCATCTCAAGAGCGGACGTAGCCACTCCGCCGGCGTTTGCGGCCTTACCCGGAGCGAAAAGAACTTTGTTCGCCTGAAGATATTCTGTAGCGTCAAGGGTTGTAGGCATATTAGCACCCTCAGCCACGGCTATACATCCGTTAGCTACCAAAGCTTTGGCGTCATCTAAAGTGAGCTCATTTTGAGTCGCGCATGGAAGAGCCACATCGCATTTAATGGTCCAAACGCCTCGTCCCTCGTGATACTCGGCGCTTTTTCTCTCTTTAGCGTACTCTGTGAGTCTTGCTCTCTTAACTTCTTTAACTTCTTTTAATAAGTTAACGTCGATTCCCTCTGGGTCGTAAACCCATCCGGTAGAATCAGAAACCGTAACAACTTTAGCGCCGAGTTCAAAAGCTTTTTGAGCGGCGTATATAGCCACGTTTCCTGAACCTGATATACAAACTGTCTTTCCTTTTATGTCATGTCCGTTGCATTTAAGCATTTCGTCCGTTAAGTATAATAAACCGTATCCAGTGGCTTCCGTTCTCGCTAAAGAACCGCCGTATGAAAGGCCTTTTCCTGTAAGGACGCCCTCATAAACGCCTCTTATTCGTTTATACTGACCAAACATATAGCCGATTTCTCTCGCTCCCGTACCAATATCACCGGCTGGCACGTCTGTATCCGCGCCAATGTGTTTGCATAATTCCGTCATAAAGCTCTGGCAGAATGCCATAACCTCTCTGTCTGATTTTCCTTTGGGGTCGAAATCAGAACCGCCCTTTCCGCCGCCAATAGGAAGACCTGTAAGAGAGTTTTTAAAAATCTGCTCAAAACCTAAAAATTTGATAATACCGAGATTTACAGATGGATGTAATCTAAGACCGCCTTTATAAGGCCCTATAGCGCTGTTAAACTGAACTCTGTAGCCTGTGTTTACCTGTACTTTGCCGCTGTCGTCAACCCAGGGAACCCTGAATTTAATCTGTCTTTCCGGCTCAACTATTCTCTCAAGAAGCGCTTCTTTTCTAAATTTCTCCTCATTAGCCTCAACAACCGCTCTGAGGGATTCCAAAACCTCTTTAACAGCCTGATGAAATTCGGGTTCGCTTGGATTTTTGCGAACAACCGCCTCGATTACTTCGTCTACATATGACATTAATGTCGTCCTCCTTCTATATATGGAACCGTCGGTATTATTTTCTTAATACTTTTTTACAATTTAAGAAAACATCGCCCCACATATTAACTTTTTGTATAGTATAAAATTATACGGGCAATCTGACCGACACGCGCCTTTGTAAAGCGAAAAACAAAAAAATGAGATACAAAATGCCAATCACATCTATAATGACGCCATTGCCCTTAAAAAAAGATTACCACAAAAAAGCAATTTCCGCAAGAGTTTTTTGCGAACCGCGTAATTTTATCAAATCATACTACCAAATATTATAAAAATATGATATAATAAAAATCAAAAACAAGTTCCGTAAATTATGATATTTTTAAAAGGAGGGCTTTATATGATTAAAGATTAAAATATTGATGTTTTTTTAAAATTGATGAAATAATTAAAACAACACGCAGACAGACAAGAGTAAAAAATCGACTATATAGTAAAAAGATTAAACCATATGCGGGACAAAGCGCATAAAGCGAGAGAAAGAGAAACGTCTTGGCCCAAATAAAAACAAGCCGCGAACCTTATTAAGTTTTAATCCTTATAAAGTTTGCGGCTGTTTTTATAAACGAGGTTCAATAATTTAAGAACCCGCGTCAAAACTACTCTATTTTTTGTTCCGCGAAAATTCTCATAACCAATGGTAAAAGCGTTCGCCTTTATATTCAGTAAGAGATTGTACTCCCACTGAATACAAGAAGAAAGGGGTGTGAAAAATTCATTTTTTCACACCCTCATCAGTTAAAATTTATTTTTTAATCCCTAATTAAAATTTCGTCTCTTTTCGGCCCATTGGATACCATTGAGATTTTAAAACCGATTTCTTTCTCAATAAACTCCACATAATCCTTAGCCTCGTCCGGAAGCTTATCAAAGGAATCAATACCCCTTATATCTGTTTTCCAGCCTTTAAGCGTTGTATAAACAGGCTTGGCGTCATAAAGCTTTTTAGTTGTTAAAAATTCCTTATACTCTTTTCCGTCAAGCTCATATCCTGTGCATATCTTAATTTCGTCAAGATAGCTTAAAACGTCAAGACACGTCATAACGACTTCCGTCGCCCCCTGAACCTCACAGCCATAACGGGTAGCTACGGCGTCAAACCAACCCACTCTTCTGGGTCTTCCCGTAGTAGCGCCAAACTCTCCAGAATCCCCGCCTTTTCTTCTGAGCTTGTCCGCCTCGTCGCCGAAAATCTCAGAAACAAAGGGGCCCTCACCAACGGCGCTTGAGTACGCCTTTGTTATAACCGTGATATTCTTAATCTCGTGAGGCGGAACACCCGCTCCCACAGCGGCATAGCCCGCTAAGGTAGACGAACTTGTCACATAAGGATATATACCGTGGTCCGTATCTTTAAGAGCGCCTAACTGCCCCTCAAGAAGAATATCTTTACCCTCTTTAACGGCGTCCCTCAGAATCTTGGACGTATCAGCCACATTGTTTTTTATAATGTCGGCGCAGCTAATTAAAGTCTCGTAAACCTCGTTATAATCTATCTCCGGTTTATTGTAAAGATACTTAAATTGAACGTTGATTTTCTCATACATATTTTTAAGTCGTTCTTTGAGGTGCTCCCTGTCATAAAGCTCCCATACCTGAAGACCCACTTTAGAATACTTGTCGGCGAAAAATGGGGCTATACCCGATTTTGTCGAGCCAAATTTCTTATCGCCGAGCCTTTCCTCCTCATATTCGTCAAGCAGTACGTGATGGGGCAAAAGCACCTGCGCCCTTTCGGAAATAATAAGCTTGAATTTAACCCCCGCCGATTTGACCGTCTCAATTTCTTTCATAAGATAATCAATGTTAAGAGCGACGCCGTTGGCGATAATATTCAAGGTATCCTCATGAAAAATACCGGAGGGAAGCTGATGCAGGGCAAACTTTCCCTTATCGTTTATAATGGTATGTCCGGCGTTGCTTCCGCCTTGAAATCTGACTACTATATCAGAGTCCGCGGCGCACATATCCGTAATTTTGCCTTTGCCCTCATCTCCCCAGTTAGCTCCGACGATTGCTTTAATCATTATAAATTCCTCCTATACTGTCAATTCGGAATGACCTATTAAAACGCTTTCGTTTTCTTTTATAACAGGCATAACCTCTTTTTCGATATATTCCTTAACCTGCCCCGGCGCCCGACCTATAAAGTTTTTCGGGGCGAGAATTTTGTTAATGTCATTAATTGTAAGCCCAAAAGCAGGGTCGTTTACAATTCTGTCGATAAGGTCATTTTTTCCGCCCTCAACTTTAACAACTTTAGCCGCCTCCATAGAGTGAACCCTGATTCTCTCGTGAAGCTCCTGACGGTCCCCGCCGAGTTTAACGGCGTCCATCATAATATTCTCCGTCGCCATAAAAGGAAGTTCCTCCATAATGCGCTTTTCAATAACTTTCGGGTAAACGACAAAGTTGTCCGCGACGTTTATATAAATGTTTAAAATAGCGTCCGTAGCTAAAAAAGCCTCGGGAATAGCTATTCTTTTATTTGACGAGTCGTCGAGAGTTCTCTCAAACCATTGAGTCGCGGCGGTAATAGCGGGATTAATCACATCGGCGATAACGTATCTCGCAAGTCCCGCTATTCTTTCCGAGCGCATCGGGTTTCTTTTATACGCCATAGCCGAGGAGCCAATCTGGTCTTTCTCAAAAGGCTCCTCCATTTCCTTGAGATGCTGTAAAAGCCTCATATCGTTTGAGAACTTAGTACAGCTCTGGGCGATTCCTGAAAGAACATTGGCGAACATACTGTCAAGCTTTCTTGAGTATGTTTGTCCCGAAACAGGGAAAACACCCCTAAATCCTAATTTCTCAGCGATAAGACAGTCAAGTTTTTTCACTTTTTCCTCGTCGCCGTCAAAAAGTTCCATAAAGCTCGCCTGCGTTCCCGTAGTTCCCTTTGAGCCTAAAAGCTTAATGTTCTCAAGGCAAAAATCAATATTTTGAAGATCCATCATAAGGTCTTGAATCCATAAGCAGGCGCGTTTTCCCACAGTAGTAAGCTGGGCGGCCTGAAAATGAGTAAATCCTAAAGTAGGCATATCCTTGTACTCAAGGGCGAAATCGGCTAACTTTGAGATAACTGATATGACTTTGGCTCTTATAATACCCATAGCCTCCGTCATAACAATTATATCCGTGTTGTCGCCTACATAACAGCTTGTCGCTCCCAGATGTATAATACGCTTGGCGTTAGGACACTGAACGCCGTAAGCGTATATATGCGCCATAACGTCATGACGCACCGCCTTTTCCCTTTCGGCGGCCACGTCATAATTAATGTCATCTTTAAATTTTATAAGTTCCTCGATTTGTTCGTCGGTAATGTCAAGCCCTAATTCCTTTTCCGCCTGAGCGAGTGTAATCCAAAGCTTTCTCCATGTCCTGAACTTCTTGTCCGGTGAAAAAACCTCTTTCATCTCCTTGCTCGCGTATCTTGAGTTAAGAGGGCTTTCATAAATATTTTTATCTTTCATCAAGAAAATTTCCTTTCTTCAAAAATATAAATTTTTAGAGGACTTAAAGCCCCGTTATAAACTTTCCATAAATTTATAATAAATGACTTACGTCAACAGGGTATTTCCCCGTAAAACAAGCGTCGCAGAACCCAAGCTTTGAGTTCGGGGCAATTTTATGAAGATTCTCAATACTTAAATAATCAAGGCTGTCCGCGCCGATAGCCTCCGCCGTTTCCTTAACCGTTTTCTTATTCGCGATAAGCTCGTTCCTCGAGGGAATGTCAACGCCAAAAAAACAAGGCCACGTAAACGGAGGCGATGATATTTTAACATGAACTTCCGTTGCCCCCGCCTCTCTCAGCATTTTGACGATTCTTCCGCTTGTCGTTCCTCTTACTATGCTGTCGTCAACCATAATAACCCTTTTACCGCTTACGACGCTTTTAAGTACGTTTAGTTTCATTTTAACGGCTGTTTCCCTGCTTGACTGCTGAGGCTTTATAAAAGTTCTCCCTATATACCTGTTTTTAATGAAACCCATCTCGTTTGGAAGCCCCGAATACTCGGCATATCCAGCGGCGGCGCTGATTCCCGAGTCAGGCACCCCGATAACTATGTCGGCTTCCGTTTTAGACTGTTTCGCCAAAAGAGCCCCTGCCCTTTTTCTCGTCTCGTGCACGACTTCCCCGTCCACTCCACTGTCGGGTCTTGAGAAATAAATATACTCAAAAATGCAAAGGCTTGACGGATTTTTACCGCAAAGTTCCCTGTCGCTTCTCATTTCCCCGTCCTCAAGGACAATAACCTCACCCGGCTCAACGTCTCTCTCAAACTCAGCGTCAATAGAATCAAAAGCACAGCTTTCCGAGGAGAAAATAACGGCCTTTCCCCTTTTTCCCATACAAAGGGGACGAAATCCCCACGGGTCTCTGGCGGCGATAAGCTTGTTCGGGCTCATAACCAAAAGAGAATAAGCGCCTCTTATCATTCGCATAACGTTTTTAACGGCGCCTTCTATAGAACCTGTGTTAAGGCGCTCCCTCGCGATAAGATAAGCTATAATCTCCGTGTCCGCCGTCGTCTGAAAAATAGCGCCGTTTTTCTCAAGCTCTTTTCTAAGCTCTGCCGTATTTACGATATTTCCGTTATGAGCTATGGCGAGCGTGCCTTTAACATAACGCAGAACAAGGGGCTGAACATTTTCTCTCAGGCTTCCCCCCGCGGTTGAGTATCTAACGTGACCGACCGCCATATTCCCCGGAAGCTTTTTTAAAACCTCCTCGTTAAAAACCTCGTTCACAAGTCCGACGTCTTTATAGTGGGATATCTCACGGTCTAAATTAACGGCGATTCCACATCCCTCCTGCCCTCTGTGCTGAAGAGCGACAAGACCGTAATAAGTTGTGTCGGCACAGCGCCCGTCAGGGTCCCAAATGCCGAAAACGCCGCATTCCTCATGTAGATTACGCATATAATTAATCCTCCTTAAGGCGTTTGTGTAAAATTAATAATTAATATTATATGATTTCCCCGTAACACTCTTTAAGCCTGTTCCAAACCTCAAAATAAACGTCGCTGAACTCTCCCATATCAAACCTGAATCTGTCCTTGTCAAGTTTTTTATTTGTCTCAGCGTCCCAAAGCCTGCACGTGTCGGGAGAAATCTCGTCAGCGAGAACAATCTCGCCGTCTTTTGTTTTTCCAAACTCAAGTTTAAAATCCACAAGCTTAATACCCATTTTAAGAAAAATTTTTTTAAGAGACTCGTTTACAGCGAAAGCCATTCTCTTAATTTCTAAAACATCGTCTTCCGTGGCGATTTTAAGAGCGTAGGCGTGATAAGAGTTAATAAGAGGGTCGCCTAAAGCGTCGTTTTTATAACTAAACTCAATAGTCGGCTTATCAAACACCTCGCCCTCCTCCACGCCGTATCTTTTACAGAAACTTCCCGCGGAAATATTTCTTATTATAACCTCAAGAGGAATAATATCAACTCTTTTAACAAGGGATTCCCTGTCGCTTAGTTCCTCCACAAAATGAGTTTTAATACCGTCCTTTTCAAGAAGCTTGAAAATAGCGTTCGCCATTTTGTTGTTAATCATACCCTTTCCGTCAAAAAAACCGACTTTTTGCCCGTTAAAAGCGGTAGCCGCGTCTTTGTACTCAAAAATACAATAGTCAGAATTTTCTGTCGCGTAGACTTTTTTCGCTTTACCGGTATAAAGCAGATTAAGTTTTTTCATTTTTGGAAACCTCACTCTCAAAAATCTAAAGGAGCCCGCCGGCCATAGCCGGGGCAATCCTTGACCTTAATACTTTTTATATAAAAATAATCAAGGGGAAGACTGTTTAAGCGTACCCCTCGCTTAGCGGGGCGTGAAGGTTTTTATATAATCACTTTTAGCGCCGCCGTTTATTCATGGCGTACCCAAAAGCTGCATAACATTTGTTTTTAGTTTTTAGGATACTCCGTAGAGGAAATTCAGATTAATTTTATTTAATCAATCAAAGTTTTCCCGATGATATAACTATAACATAAACATAAAAAAAAATCCATACATATTTTTCTTAAAATTACCTTTATTAAAATTAAATTATAAAATATATATGTGACAGCCGTGTTTAAGCGCCCTCCTCAATAAGCGCCTTTAAAGATTCACCCTTTCTCAAATCACCCAAACATAAAAAAGCGGCTATACTTTTTAAGAACATTTTTGACAAAACGGGCATATACTGTAAATAACTTTATCAGGGAATAAAACTCTGGCGTTTATAAAACTTGTTTGAAGACTTTAAAATCGGCGCTGTCTCTCACCTAAGCGAATTTTAATTTTATCTTTAACGCTAAAATAATCAGTATCTCAAAAAAATCAAGCGGACAGCGGCGCCAAAAGACATATTTAAACTAATTTTTCTTAAACTAATTTTCTGAAGCAAGTCTTTAATAAACTCAGTCCATTCCCTAAAAAATTTATGGAGGTAATTATGTACCCTTATAGAAGACAACCAAACAACCCCTATGACAAAGCCAGGGAGAATAACAAGGAATTAAGCGATGTAAGCTCAAAGAGCTTCGACTCCCATTCCTTTAAAAAAGAAAAACGTCCCGTCCCTTCCGCCCCGCCAATATCAGAATTCACATTAAAAGCTCAGGAATATTATAAATTCGGCTCCTTAAAAACAGATTCCGACAAGCGAAACATTTACGCCTCCTGTGAGGATTCCGATGACTCCAACGATATGACCCCGCCTAATCAGCCGCCTGAGACCGAACCTGATACCGGCGATTCCACAGACGAGATAAACAAATATATTATACAGATGGTTACAGAAGCTATAAAAGATGAAATGATAGACTCAAAATTTTACGCCACAATAGCTAATACCCTTGAGGATGAGGCTGACGCGAAAATTTTTTATAAAATAGCCTGCGACGAGAAAAAACACGAGAAAATATTCTCCGAGATATATGAGATGCTTACAGGCAGTTCTTTCTCCGATGACGGAATGGATCTTGAGAAAAAACCCGTTTCCGAGGATATGACAGAAAACTTCTCCAACGCCATCTTCGACGAGCTTTCTGCCGTTGAGTTTTACCGAAAACTTTACTTTGCCTTTTTAAATACAGAATTAAGAGACGCTCTTTTTGAGATAATAACGGACGAACAGGGGCACGCTCAAATTTTAAACTATATGTACTCAAAATACAGCAAATAAAATCTTATAGTCAAATTACTTGAAAATAAACAAAATAAGGTGAGATAAAAATTATTTTCTCGAGGCGGCAGAAAAAGAGCATAGCCTAAAGCCTGTGCCGACTGACGCTGACAAAGCCAAAAAGAATTTTTAGCCGCCTAACTTGTTCATTTTTCAAGTTGTCTGACTATAGGAAACACCGCACAATTAATATTTTATGGCTTTGGCTGATATTTTCCTTTTCATCGTCAAAAACCCTTAACATAGGCTCCGACTATGTTTGCGGGCTTTTTCCTCGAATAGAAAAATATCAGCTCAAACCCATTTCATTGAATTATGCGGTGTTTCCTATAAAAGGTTCAAGGGTGTGAGCGAGCGACTACAGTATTTAAAAATTGATTTCCTCGAAATTTGAATTTGTCCTGTTGCCATAATTTAAATTTTAGAATATAATTATATACAAAACACAAAATTGAAAAGAGAGGTATATGCTGATGAGTAAAAAAGTTGTTGTGGTTTTATTCGGCGGGCAGTCGTCGGAGCATGAGATTTCAAAAATTTCGGCGGCAACAATAATTTCGGCTCTTGATACCGAAAAATATTGCGTTATGCCCGTATATATTTCGGAAGAGGGTCACTGGTTTTTATACGACGGTCCAGTTGAGAATATTACAACAGGAAAATGGGAAAAATATTCCGCCAGAGTTATATTAAGCCCTGATACTGAACATCGTGGACTTTTAAGAATAGTGGGAAATAAATTTAAGGTAATACCCGTAGATACGGTAATACCCGTACTCCACGGAAAATATGGGGAAGACGGTACAATTCAGGGGCTTTTAGAGCTTTCCGGAATACCCTATGTAGGATGCGGAGTGCTTTCGTCAAGCATCTCCATGGATAAATCCTATACAAAAATAATAGCCGACAGCATAGGAATAGAGCAGGCGAGATATACTGTCGTTTACAGAAATATGTTTGAGAATATACAAGAAGATGAGGAAAATAAAATTATTGAGGAAATCGAAAGTAAAATACAATATCCTTGTTTCGTAAAACCATCAAACGCCGGCTCTTCCGTCGGAATAACAAAAGCTATTAACAGAGACGAGCTTAAAAAATCCATAGCGTTAGCCTGCGAGCACGATAGGATAATAGTTATAGAGGAAGCCATAAACGGAAGAGAGGTTGAGTGCGGAGTTCTTGGAAACAATTCTGTAATGGCGTCATGCGTGGGAGAGGTTTTGGCCGCGGCTGAGTTTTACGACTTCGACGCTAAATATAACAATAAAGAGTCAAAAACGGTCATTCCCGCGGACCTTGATGAGAACATCTCCGAAAAAATACGGGAAAACGCCGTTTCCATATTTAAGGCTCTTGACGGCTGCGGTTTGGCGAGAGTTGACTTTTTCGTTGAAAATGAGACAAACCGTATAATATTTAATGAAATAAACACTTTCCCCGGCTTCACGCCTATAAGTATGTACCATCTTCTTTTTGACGCCTGCGGTATAAGTTTGGAAGAGCTTTTGGAAAAATTAATAGAGCTTAGCTTTGAGCGATACGACAGATAGAAGGTGGAATAATGGATAACAGACCTATCGGCGTTTTCGACTCCGGCGTTGGGGGGCTTACGGTTGTGAAACAGATTATAAAAGCCCTCCCCAACGAGGACATAATATACTTCGGTGACACCGCGAGAGTACCTTACGGCTCAAAATCAAAAGAAACTGTCACAAAGTTCTCAAGCCAGATTATAAGATTTCTGCTGTCAAAAAACGTAAAAGCGGTTATAATCGCCTGCAATACCGTAAGTTCCAATTCTTACGACGAGCTGATAAAAGAATTTGACCTTCCGATAATAGAAGTTGTAACCCCCGGGGCGGAAGCCTGCCTTAAAGAGACAAAAAATAAAATCGTCGGCATAATCGGGACAGAAGCGACGATAAAAAGCGGCGCTTATGAGAAAAAACTTATAAATCTTGACAGCGGTGTAAAAGTATATCAAAAAGCGTGTCCCCTTTTCGTTCCTCTCGCCGAGGAGGGATGGACAGACAATAACATATCAAAAGAAACGGCGGAGATTTATTTAAAAGAACTTTTAGATAAAGGGATAGACTCAATAGTTTTAGGCTGCACTCATTATCCGCTTCTTAAAAAATGTATCGGAAAAGTCGTCGGCGAGAACGTGAGGATAATCGACCCCGCGGCGGAAACGGCGAGAAAAACAAAGGAATATTTAAAAAACAATAACGCCCTCGGAAACAACAAAGGAAAAACAGAATTTTACGTAAGCGACAACACTGAGAAATTCTCCCTCATATGCCGAGCTGTATTAAAAAAAGACTGCTCAGCAGAAAAAATAGAAATTGAAAAATATTAAATTATAGACAATCCGACGCCGCCTCATTATGAGACGGCGTTATTTATCAGCATCAATCCAAACCCTTCACGTTTATGGAGTCCGTTTGGTTCATACCTAAAAGATAATCCAAAAATACCTTATAGCCAAACCACTTGAAAATAAGCAAAAGGAAGATAGATTAAAATTATTTTTTCAAGACAGCGGCTGGTCGTAAAGCTTCGCTTTACTGCTCGCCCATGCGTCCTGGGAAGGAGGGTATAGCCTAAGGCCTATGCCAACTGACTCTAACGTGGAAAAAAAGATTCTAAGCCGCCTAACTTGTTCATTTTTTAAATTGTTTGACTATGTATAGAAGTAAATATTTTTTTCTTTCTATAAAAACAGCTTTTTCATATTTAAGCGCCTTTAGTCATATAATTTAAGGAAACACCGGTAAAAACAGGTGAAACAGTAAAGTTTTATCGTCAGACCACTTAAAAATAAGCAAAAAGGAAGATAGATTAAAATTATTTTCACAAGACAGCGAAAAGAGAGCATAGCATAAAGCCTATGTCGACTGACGCTAACGTGGCGAAAAGGATTTTAAAGCGCCGAATTTGTTTATTTTTTAAGTTGTTTGACTATAACATTAAACGGAGGTGCGGATATGGAAAATTTAAAACAAGAAGTATTAAAAGGCTTTGAGATAAATCCAAAATCCATTATAAAATCAAAACATTCTTATATATGTAAAACAAACGGAAAAACAAAAGTAATTCAGAAAGCTCAGGCGTCGGAAAACGCCCTTATATGCGCCGACAAATTAAAAACCGAGCTGGAAAAAAAAGGATATCCAGTTTACGATAAGTTCTATACGTCAACTCAGAATCTTCCCTATTTCGCCCTTGACGGTGAAAAATACATAATGACTGACTTTAAGGATTTCTCCGACTCGGACTTTTCTGACGGAAACGACGTAAAAAAAATAATTCAGACAACAGCTCTTTTTCACAGAATATCAAAAACAATAAATATTGAGACTGACACAAAAACAAACATTTTGAATATTTATGAAAAACAACTTGCAAATTTTAAAAATATTAAAAAAAATATCTCCTCAAAGGGAAGCTTTTCCGAATTCGACGTAATTTTCATAAAAAATTATGACTATTTTTTAAAAAAAGCGTTAAACGCTATGTCAATCTTAAAAGACCTCTTTAAAAATCCCGAATGCTCAAGAAATTTTGAGCTTCTCTGCCATAACAACATAAAAGAGGAAACCGCTGTTAAATATAACAAAACAACAAGCCTCATATCTTTTGAGAATGTGTCTAAAGGTCTTTTTATATCAGACTTTTCGGATATAATTAATCGATATGTAAGAAAACACACTCCTCCCGCGTTAAGTTTTGAGAGCATTTTGGAAACTTACTTTAAAATAAATCCTCTTTCAGATACAGAAATAAAAATTTTGCAGGCTATACTAAAATTCCCTGCAAAATATATAAAAATTTGCTGCGATTTTTACTCAAAGGGTATGCCTTTTGTCCCTAATTCAATAATCAATCATCTAAAGTGTATAATATCTCAAAAAAATATTTATGAAAATTATACAAAATATATCTGATTTAATTTGTTAATAACAAGAGGAAAAATTTTTTTGGCAATTTTTTTATAATACCACTTGTTTTTTTTACTTTTTTTTGATAAAATTATATTAATGATTTAATTAAAGCAAACGCTGATTAATTTTAAATCAAAAATATATGGACGGAAATGAGCATTTCCCTCCCCGCCGAACTCAACCGACTATCTTTTACCGTTTTTATAATAATGTAATATTGAAGTATTTCAAAAACCGCTCGTATTTTTATCTCATAAAAATACTCTGAGCTTATGGCATGTCACAGCGCTTTTATACTCAGTCAGTTAAAAACCCGGCGGCGTGTATCTTTTAAATATTTTTGATAACTTTAAAATCACCGTTTTCTCATGCCGATTTTTCGACAGATTATAGATTTATAAAAACCCGGCGGGCTTTTTCTCACCGGGGAAAACAAGGAGGTATATAATGAGTAACTCAAAAATCAACAGAATGGTTCTTCCGGAGCAGGTTGAGGCTATTCTTAAAGCGGACGACATGGAGATTATCATTCCAAACTCCAAAGCGGAACTTTTTGAACTTGCTCTTGGAGGAAAAGAAAACAATACATGGGACGTTTCCTATGACGTAAACGGGGAAACCATCAGAGAAGCTTACGTCGTAAGATGTAAAAACGGAATCGTCGCTAACTTCGACGACCTCTCAATGCGCCGAAGAGACCCTAACAGTATGGTAATCGCTGACGACCTTCCCACGGATAAACCTACATATGAGGAACGTTTCGGCGAGCCTTTCGACGCTACAAGGAGAGAAACATTTAAGTGGCTTAAAGACCAGAAAAGACTTATCGTTCTTCCTTTCTACTCAGGAAATGAGGATATAGATATAGGCTACGCCTCCGTAGCTGTCATTCCAGCTAACGCCGCTTTCTTCGCCGCGGCTTTGGCGGATTTGCAGGGCTTTGTTCCCGCTGACTCTCTTCCGAACAGATTTAAGCCTAAAGCGATTATATATGTTGCTCCGCCTTTCAGGCACACAAAATTTGATGGAAAGCAAATCGTTGTTCATAAAAGAGGATTTGACCTTCATGAGGTATTTTCATACAATCTTTATCCAGGACCGAGCGCGAAAAAAGGCGTTTACAGTATTCTCCTCGATATAGGCGAGCAAGAAAACTGGGCGACTCTTCACGCCTCAACAGTAAAAATAGTCACTCCTTACGACTTGGCTCTCACAATTATGCACGAGGGTGCTTCCGGCGGCGGAAAGAGTGAAATGACAGAGCAGTTCCACAGACAGCCAGACGGTCGTCTCCTTCTTGGAAAAAATATATTTACCGAAGCTGAGACACTTATAAATATAACCGACACATCGGAACTTTTCCCCGTAACGGACGATATGGCGCTCGCTCATCCGTCCCTTCAGAACAGC